>JALVUY010000266.1 GCA_027023665.1 Methanocaldococcaceae archaeon | reverse complement strand
ATGTTATATTTTTGTAAAATAAAAAAAATCAATATATTATAAAAATTATAAAAATATATGATAAAATTCTTAGGAAATATTAATATTTAAACAATAAAAATATGACAAAAAATCAAAACAACAAATAATACGCTTAAATTCTTTTTTAAGTGAAAAGAAAAAAGTTTTTACTGAAAAAGAAACATCAATTATGCAAGATGCAATTTTATATCATAATGATTATTTAAATAATTAAAATTAACAACTAAAGGTGAAAGAATGATACTATTTGAGTGGGGGACCTATAATGCTTTATCAACATTAAAACAAGCGGCATTATTAGGAACGAGAATTACAGAAATACCTCCAGCAGTTTTATCCAGAAGGTTACCAAGTGGTTATTATGAAAGCTACAAAAACTTAGGTAAGGAATACTTTACAGTAATATTAGCTCACGGCCCTTATTATAATTTAGCATCTGAAAAAGGTTTAAAGGCTCATCTTTCAGCTATAGAAAAAGCCACCCTATGTGGAGCTGAGATATATAACTATCACTTAGGAAAAAGAATAGATGATGCATTAAATTATCACTTAGAAGTTTTAAAGAAATTTAATGAAGTTAACAGTGAGATGATATATTCCCCAGAACCAGCAACAAACATTGAAGAGTTTGGGACATTAGACGAAATCGAAGAACTAGTAAAGATGGCTAAAGAAGAGGATATAAAAATTATTCCATCATTACAGTTAGAAAACATATTTTTAAATGAATTGAATGTTTTTGAGACTGACGATTTAGATGATGCCGCTGAAAAGGCAGATGTTAATTGGTGGCTAAAAATTTTCAAAAGAATGGATAAAATCTCAGACTATATAATGCACTTTAGATTTTCACAAATTATAGGACTTAGATATGGAAAAAGATTTTATAAAAAGAGAGTGCCATTAGGTAAAGGATACCCGCCAGTTGAGCCATTGACTGAGGCTTTATCAATATATTTAGTAGATAACGCTACAAAAGGAGGATTTAAGAAAGTATTATTTGTTTATACTGGATTACCAGAAGTTAAATATAGAGATTTAATTGATCTGTATGCTATGATTATGAAAAAATCAATAGATAAGTTAATGAGTAAAGATAGCCAGATTGAGTATGGTGACTTCTATAAATTTATGAATCCTGAGGAAGAAGAATAAATCGTCCTATAGGGGGTCTATCCATTATTGGGATATCCTATACTTGCTTTTTTATTTTAATGGATCATTTTTGATATTTGAAAAGTAATAGTCCCTTCTATAATTCCAGCAATTAGGAATAAGATAATAGCTAAAATTAAGAGTTTTAATGACTCTTTTATGTAGTATGAAACTTCTTTGTTAGTTCCAAATTTTATATTTGCTAATAAGTTAATTATTCCAATATTCAATAAAATTCCACTAGATGCTGAAAGAATCAATGCTGGAATTTCAAATATTCCATGTGGAAGGATTAAATAGATAAATGCTAATATCCCAAATTTATACAGTACATATGATAAAATATAGGAATTAAAAATTATTACAAATGTTGAGAATATTCCTATAATATAGTTCATTATACATACTGATAAATTATGCTTCCAAATAAAGAGGATAAGTTTTAAATTGTTATCAGTATCTAAAATACCATAAGATTCTACCTCTTTTTTAAAACTATCAAATAATAAATTTCCTAAACCTGAAAAGTATGGGACATAATCTATAAGTAAGTATGAAACTATAAAAGATATTAAAAATATTGCAGTAACAAATAAAACTACTTTTTTATGCCTTATGGGACTTTTTAAGATTTCTTTTAAATCAGTTATTTCTTTTAGAGAATCAATTATAACCATCATTAAATAAGCCTCTCTCATAGTTATCTACCAAGTTCTTGATGTGCTTTTCCTAAATGACCTGAGGCTAAAGCTCCTAATAAAGATAATTCTCCAGCCAATACAGCCCCTCCTATAATTTCAGCAAACTTTAAAACTTTGTTATCTCCATAGCATCCAAGCATTTCTAAGCATTCTTTTTGAGTCTCAACCCTTGTCCCTCCTCCAACAGTCCCAATTGGAACATCTGGAAGTGTAACTGAGAAGTATAAACCATCATCTTCAACTTCAGCCATCGTAATTCCTAAACTACCTTCCACTATTTGAGCCTCATCTTGTCCAGTTGCTAAGAATATGGCCCCAATAATATTTGCATAGTGTGCATTGAAACCCATTGAGTTACTTATTGCTGACCCTATATAATTTTTAAGTCTATTAACTTCTGCAATAGCTTCTGATGTAGTTTTTAAATATTTATTAACTTCTTTTTCCTTTAAATAAACCTCTGCCACGATAGATTTTCCTCTACCATTGATTAAATTCATTCCACTTGGTTTTTTATCTACACATGCGTTCCCACTAACAGCAACAGTTTTAACAAATATTCCTTCCTTTTTTAACTCATTTTCAATAAAATTGCAAGCTTTTTCAGTAGCAATTGTAACCATATTCATTCCCATAGCATCTCCAGTCTTATACACAAATCTTGGATATAAATTTCTTCCAACAATTAAAATTGGTTCTATCTTTATTAATTTTCCATGCCTTGTGGTAGATTCAGCAACTTCCTTTATCTTTTCAAAGTTTTCTTTAATCCAATCTCTAACTTTTATAGCATCCACAACACTCTTTGTTTTTAAACATGGAGCCCTTGTCATCTTGTCATCAATAACTCTAACTGTTGCTCCTCCACACTTTGTTATTACTGAACAACCTCTATTAACTGACGCAACCAAAGCCCCTTCAGTTGTAGCAAGAGGGATATAAAATTCTCCTTTTGCATATTCACCATTTATTTTTAGAGGACCAGCGAAACCTAACGGAATCTGTATAGCTCCAATCATATTCTCAATATTTTTCTTTATAGCCATTTCCTCGTCTATTGAATATTTACTAATATGTTCAAATTTAATTCCCAAAGTTTTTTCTAAAAATTTTCTTCTGATTTCAGTTGAAATTTTTGGATTAAACATTTTATCTAATTGATATGGTTTTATTTCTCCTTTTATCATTTTGTTAATTATTTCATCATAATCTACCATTTGTATCACCAATTATAAACTATAATTAATCCTTAAACTTGTGAATAATCTCTTTTAAATTTAAGATTCCTTTATGTATTGCAGTTGCTATTAAAACTCCATCTACTCCCAAATCATAGCATATTTTTAAATCATCCATTCCTTTAATTCCTCCACCAACATATATCGGATTGTTTGTTTTATTCATTACATATTTTATCAAATCAATATTAACTCCTCTTTGAGTTCCTACTGATGAAATATCCAATACTATTAGAGGAATATTTTCCCTAACATAGGATAAAATATCATCTAAACTATAATTTAAAAGTTCGTTATTTTTAAAATCTAAACTAACAACTATCTCTTTTTCTTTAAGTAAATTAATATCCCTTAATGTCTCTGTTCCTACAATACCTTTATCTTCTTTATTTAAAAATTTTTTAATATTCTCTAAGTCCTTTTTTTCTCTTAGACCAACATCTACAATTTTATTTATAAAATTTATATTTTTTATGATTTCAAAATTATTTCCATTATTCATTATAGCATTTAAATCAGCGATATATATTGTTTCAGCCCCATTCTCTTTATATGCCATTGCTACATCTATTGGATTATATGAGTTGCAAATAACTGATTTTAATGGTTTGTATTCTTTTCTATTTCCACTCTTTCCCATAACTGCTATTTTATCTTTTATGTCAATAACTGGGATTATCTCCATATTCTCACCAAACAAAATAAAATATAAAATAAAAATTTAAAGAATAATATTTCCAATACTTTTACTTTATTAATTATAATATTATAATATTTTAATATCTAACCTCTAAAATGCCTCTATCCCACTCTAAGTAATGCCCTCTCTCCCCAATTTTTGATAAATTGACTATTGGAACTATTGCTGGTGTTGGAGAAATTCCCATTCTCTTCTGGAAGTCAGTTTGTGCTTGAAAAGTTCCACTATTAACCATAACAATTCCTCTATAAATTCCATATCCGTTTATGTGAATATGTCCAGTATGTAAAATATCAATGTCTCTATCAATAACTAAGTAATCTTTATGCTCTGGAGCTATTGGGCATCTTCCTCCATAGGTTGGGCATAATAATCTTCTCTTTATTAATTCTTTCATAATTGTTACTGGATTTTCGTAAGTTGCAGTTCTTATTTGTCCCACCAAATCGTCAAAACTTCTACCGTGATATAGTAAAGTGTCAAAGCCATGTATATTTAAAGTGCATGGATTTCCAACGAAGTAAATGTTATCTCTGTTAAATAATTTTGTTATTTTATCTGGCAATCTTGGTTGTGGCTCTGCAGGCCTAACAGCATCGTGGTTGCCGGGCGAGATTATTAAAGTTATATGCTCTGGAATTTGCTCTAAATACATCGCTATCTCTTCATATTGATTAATAATATCTACCTCATACAAATCTTCCTCTTGTCCAGGATAGACACCAACTCCATCAACTAAATCTCCCGCTATGCAGATATATTTTAATCTACTAACAACTTTCTCCTCTAATTCATTGTCAACATCTCCATTTAAAAATCTAATAAACTTTTCAAATTCTTTATGTAAGAATTCTTTACTACCAACATGAATATCTGACAAAAATGCCATATATATCTCTTCATCAATCCTTTTTGGCTTTGGTTTTGGAGGAATTGCTGGGCGAATAATTTCATCAACATACATAACTCTTCCTGTTCTACTAACCACACCAATAGCTCCAATAACCTCATCTAAGAGAATATCATTAGGTAATCTTCCATTTTCTATTTTTTCTTTTGGTAAGATTAAAGTTAGCTCATCTTCAGTATCTTCAATTCTAACTATTAAATCACCATTTTTTGATGTATCTACATCGCTAACGATACCTACAACAAAAACATCCTTTTCTCCCTTCATCTTAGCAATATCCTTTAGAGGATAACCCTTTCTTTGAGCCTTTCTTTCTATGAAGGATTTTAATCTTTCATATCTATCTCTAAAGTATTTAACAAAGTCATCAATGGTTCCTGTGCATGTAGATTTTCCAGAAACATCAGAATCTTCGTAAATTTCAACTTTTGTCTCTATATCCTGGGCTATCCATTTTATTCTACTATTTACACTCTCTCTTATTTTACTTATAGTTTCAAATCTTTTAATTCTTTCAATATCCATCTCTTTCTTTTCTTCCTCTTTGTGAGTATCTTTAGAAGATAGTTCCTTTAACTTACTTTCAACAACCTCTTCCTTCTCTATAAATTTCTCTTTTTCTTCTTTCTCATCTTTTTTACTTTCTTTTTCTTTTACTTTTTCATCTACTTTTTCTTCCTCAGTAATTTCTTCAATAGTTTCTTCCTCTCCAGTATAGTAAAATATGAAGTTAAAATCCTTATAC
>JALVUY010000265.1 GCA_027023665.1 Methanocaldococcaceae archaeon | reverse complement strand
GTCCAGATTGGGCCTTGAGAGCAATATGTCCCTTACAAATCCTCCAACTGTATATACATTATATCCCATCTCCTCTGCCAATTCCCCTGCAAGTCTTAAGAGGGAAAATATCTCGCTTGGGAGTCTGTTTTTCATAAGGGACCTAATATTTTTCTCCTGCCTCTTTTCAGGCAAAAATGTTTCAGGTATCCTTGCTGGTTCTTCAACCATCCAATTTATGAGATCTGTCCTAGTCACCACTCCAATTACCCTGTTATTTTCAATCACAGGTACCAGTCTTTGACGCTGCTCTATTATAATCTCCATTACCTTATACAAATTGTCTTTTGACTGTACCCCTGAAAAATTGGACCTCATATACTCAGTAACAGGCAAGTTGCCCAGTCCATGGGAACTGGCTTTTTCCGCAATCTGATGCTCTAGGATCCCTATACACCTACCATCATGCACATCCAATACAGGTACTGCCTTTAGTCCATAATGGGTCATAATATCTGCAGCCTTTGTGAGGGTCTCATCTGCATTTACGCAAATTGGAGGAGAAGACATTAAAAAAGAGACCTTTATCTCTGGGTTTATATGAGAGTACAGGAGTCCAAAAAGTTCATCTTCTACCTGAGACAAGGTCTTATCCTTAATAGTGGCTGAAGCAGCATATGGATGCCCACCCCCACCTAGGGAAGAACATATCTTTCCCACATCCACATTTGGAAATTTACTCCTTGCTATTACGTGTATCCGGTCCTGCATCCTGGCCAATACAAACATGAGGGAAATCCCTTCCATCTCTATTAGCTTATGCACCACCACTGCAAAATCTTTTACATATTCATCAGTGGAAATCTTTGCTATATGTACCTCTATTCCATTAATATTATGAGTTTGGATGGACTCTAATAGAGTATTCAACAACGAGACCTGCTTGGCATCTAGATCCTTGTGCATAAAATCTGAAATAAGCCCAACATCCATCCCCTTTTCCCTTAACCAGGCCGCTGCTATTAGGTCATGGTGAGTAGTTGAAGAAAACAAAAAGCTCCCAGTATCCTCGTATATCCCCATCCCTATTACTGTGGCTTCTTCTGAATTAATC
>JALVUY010000264.1 GCA_027023665.1 Methanocaldococcaceae archaeon | reverse complement strand
ATCTATCATCTATTTATTTTTTTAATAAAAATATTTATATGACATTTATTTATCTTTTTTAGGGAATTATGATTGATCTTTAATTAATTATTTTTGAAATACTTTATAATCTCAAATAATTTTAATACTTTAATAATTTGATATATGTGAGACCATGGAGCTTATGATGGCAATAGGTTACTTAGGATTAGCATTAGCATTGGGAGCATTGGCAGCAAAAATTTCTGAAAGGTTACATATTCCAGATATTCCTCTATTATTGTTGTTAGGTTTAATTATTGGACCATTTTTACAAATTATCCCTTCTGAATCTGCAATGGAAATTTTTGAATATGCTGGACCTATTGGCTTAATATTTATTTTATTGGGAGGAGCATTCACAATGAGAGTTTCTTTATTAAAAAAAGTTATAAATACTATTATTCGTTTAGATACTATAACTTTTTTAGTTACTTTATTTATTTCAGGATTAATTTTTAATATTGTTTTAAATCTCCCTTACACATCACCAGTTGGATATTTATTTGGGGCAATTTGTGCTCCAACAGATCCAGCCACTTTAATACCAGTATTTTCAAGAGTAAAAACAAATCCTGAAATTGCTATATCCTTGGAGGCAGAGAGTATTTTTAACGATCCTTTGGGAATTGTATCTACAAGTGTCGTTTTAGGATTAATTGGAGTTTCATCAACTATAAAAAATCCGATAATTAATATAATATCATTATCTGTAGGGGCTATTATTGTAGGTTTATCAGTTGGTAAAATCTATGAAAAAATTATTGTACATTGTAATTTTCACGAATATGTTGCTCCATTAGTCCTCGGAGGAGCAATGATTATTTTGTATGTTGGAGATAAATTGCTACCAACTATTATTGGCTATGGATTTAGTGGCTATATGGCTATTGCAATAATGGCTCTATATTTGGGAGATGTTTTATTTAGAAAGAAGATATTTGAAAGTTATGAAAATATAATAAGATTTTGCGACGATTTATCTTTATTAGCAAGGATATTTATATTTGTATTCTTAGGAGCGTGTGTTGAATTAAGTATGTTTAAAAACTATTTAATTCCTGGTTTATTAGTTGCCTTAGGTTCTATATTTGTAGCTAGACCTATTGGAGTATTTCTTGGTTTAATTGGAACAAAACACTCATTTAAAGAAAAGATATACTTTGCCTTAGAGGGACCAAGAGGAGTAGTTCCAGCGGCGTTGGCTGCTACTGTTGGAGTGGAAATTTTAAAAAATGCAGATAAAATTCCAAAGGAGATAACTAAATATATAACCCCAATAGATATTGCTGGAACTATACTAATTGGAACTTTTTTAACAATACTGTTGAGTGTTATAATAGAGGCATCTTGGGCTGAGATATTGGCTTTAAAGTTAATTGGTAACTATAAAACCAAAAGGTGAAAATTATGATTTTAGAGGGTACAGTTGTCTCTGGATTGGGAGAAGGGAAATATTTTTTATCAATTCCTCAATATAAAGAATCTTTTAAAAAAATTTTAAACTTCGAACCTTATGAGGGAACATTAAATTTAAAAATAGACAATGAGTTTAATATAAATAAATTTAAATATATTGAAACAGAGGATTTTGAATACAATGGTAAAAAGTTTTTTGGAGTTAGAGTTTTGCCAGTAACTATATTAATAAATAATGAAGAAATATATGGAGCAATTGTATGTCCAAAAAAAACACATCATAGTAAAGATATTATAGAGATAATTGCTCCAATAAATTTAAGAAAAAAATTTAATTTAAAAGACGGAGACACTATAAAAATATTAATCAAGGGAGATGAAGATGAATAATGTAGAAAAAGCATTAAATGCCTTAAAAAAAGGAGAATTTATTTTAGTTTATGATTCAGACGATAGAGAAGGAGAGACAGATTTAGTTGTAGCCTCTCAATTTATAACTCCAGAACATATAAAAAGGATGAGAAAGGATGCTGGAGGTTTAATTTGCACTGCCATACATCCAGATATATGTAATAAGCTGGGAATTCCTTTTATGGTCGATATTTTAGAGTTTGCCTCTCAAAAATTTAAAGTTTTGAAAGAGTTATATCCAAATGACATACCTTATGATGAGAAATCGTCGTTTTCAATCACTATAAACCATAGAAAAACATTTACTGGAATTACTGACAAAGATAGAGCATTTACTATAAAAAAATTAACTGAATTAGTTAAAGAAAATAGATATAATGATTTTGGTAAAGAATTTAGAAGTCCAGGGCATGTTATTTTGTTAAGAGCTTCTGAAGGTTTAGTAAAAAATAGAAGAGGGCATACTGAGATGACTGTTGCCTTGGCAGAGATGGCTAATCTTATTCCTATAACAACGATATGTGAAATGTTAGGAGATGATGGAAATGCTATGAGCAAAAATGAAACAAAAAAATACGCTGAAAAGCATAATTTAGTTTATCTTAGTGGGGAAGAAATAATTAATTATTACTTAGAAAAATATTTAAAAGAGTAAGAAATTTTACTCTTTGTTTTCAATTAATTCAATTACAACCTTCTTTAATGATTTTCCATTAGGGCAGTTGATTTTTTCATTTATAACATTTTTTATTTTGAATTTTTCTCCTTCTTTTATGAATTCTGGTTTGCAAAGGTTGTAATATTCGCAGTCAAAATTATCACAATTTATTGGTTCGTAGTTTAAAATAACCCCTTCAATAGCTTTTTTTGATTCTACCATAATTGTTAAATCTGCCAAAACTACTTCAACTACCTTAACTCCATCCTCATGAACTGGGCAAGGATGATTTGCTGACCTAACAGAAATTATTTTATATAATCTTCCTGGCTCTAAGTTTCCATGGCATAATCTTTTAAATTTGCAGTTATTACATTCTTCAATCATTCCTAAGTATATAAATTCCTTCCCAGTCTTTGCTAACCTACTGCCTATTAGTGTTATCTTACGCTCTTTGTCCATAATTATCCCAAATCTATTTTTGTTATTTTTTAATTGTTATTTTATTTAAATTCTTATTTTTTGTTTATCTATTTTTTAAGTTAAAGATTTTTGCCGCTAACTCTAAATAAAATTTTCCTAACTCCTCTCTAAAGTAATCTAAATCAAGATAATGAACTTTATGATTTTCTAAATAAATAGCTCTATCTCCCAAGGCAGTTAATAAATCTAAGGAACTCGTAACTATAATAAATGAACTATCTCCTAATTTTTCTCTATTTTCCATAATTATTTCAGATAAAGATTCAACTCCTTCAAACCACTTACTTAAAACTCCACTAACGAGTAGATTTACAGCAGAGTTATCTTCATCAATTAAAATAACCTTAGTTTTATTTTTTATTGCTCTCTGTATTTGATAAGCCATATACATTGATCCTGAGGCAGTTCCATAAACTGATTTTGGACTTCCTTTAAGTCCTGGTGGCAATTTTTGAAAAAATAAACTTATATCCTGTCCACTCATTTCCATACTTCCAGTAGATGCCTTAGATAGACTTTTAGTAGTAATTATATATTCTCTCCCATCTCCAATTAAGTGGTCGTCCATTCCACTCTCAATTGCCTGTAATAGGGTAGTTTTTCCCTGAGCATTTCTACCAGTAATTATAAAAATCTCCTTCTTTTTAATTCCTAAACCTTTAACTCTTTTTCCATATTTTAATTCTATTTCTATTGGCTCTAACTCCTCTGGACATTCGAAGGGTATATTTACCTCCTTAGGTCCAGCAATTCTGTAATGCTTCCTAACCTCAGTATATTTTCTTGCTGGCTTTGAGTTGTTACCAATAAAACACACTAAATTAAGATTATCTAAGAGGTCTCTAAGATATTTTTGATTTATTATATTTTTTGCTTCTTCTATTAATAAATTAATTGGAATGTTTTTAATAAATTCATTTAGTTCGATACATAAATCATTTATTTGATCAGCAATAGTTTTAGCATCTTTTTCTTTAAAAATCATTCTTAAAAGTAAATATATTTTATCTTTTTCAATGTAATTGTAGTTATCAACTCTCCACAAATCATAGCCCAAATTTAAATCACAATTAACTACTGTAAGTGGCTCATACAACGCTTTATATATTCTACCAAAATAACCAGCCAAAGGTAAAAATCTCTTTTTTTTAATAATTTCTTGTTTTATTTCTTCAATAACTCTCTGAGTAGATCCTTCAATTCCTTCAGAATATTTAGATAGTTTTAAAAAATTGTCATTTTTAAAAATAAATGGAAGAACAACCTTTATATTACCATCTGGCTGTTTTACAGCATAATATACTTTATTTTTATTACTTTTAGTTAAAAGAGATGAATTTAAGAATTCATTTTCTTTTAAATTGTTTATAATCTCATCTATTAGCATAGTAATTCCCATATACTATATTTTAAAATGATGCGTCTCAGACAGTGCCGATTTCCTCATCCTAAAATGTCAGTGGGGGTAACTTTCATCATCGACGCTTAATAGTATGATTGAATATATTTAATTCTCATAAGAAACTACGATTTCCTGATTAACCTCCGTAATTTTATTTTTAAAGTATAGTTTATTAACATAATGTTTTAATAATTTTATGTTGATTATTACAAATGGTTTTCCAGTTGAATAAAATCTCAGATTTCCAGTGGTATTTTTTGAAACAATCTCATAATATTTTCCATTAGTGTAATAGCCATAATAATCTGGATAGTATCCTAAGAAATCTTTTGAAACTATTAATTTTCCATTTGCTCTCTGTTCTATTGTATAGTTTTCTGGATGTTTAACATCATAATATTTTGATAAAACATTAAATAGTTCATCAGTTTCATTTTCAAAAATAAATAATCCATATTTCTCTTTAATCTTTTCAATCTCTTTTGATATGTTATTTTTATATTCAATAACAGCCTTTTTATATTTCTCATCATATCCAACCTTTTCTGGAACTAAAATTCTTACATACTCTAAAGACCAATTAGATTTTACATTATATTTTAATTTGTAAGTATTATTTCCAATTTTTGAAATCTTTGCCTTTATCAATTTTCCATAAGGATAAACTGGAGGATTTTTAAATAGACAATACATTGGAAATATTGTGTAAGTTTTTGGTTCAAGAGGAATATCTATAACTTCAATTATACCATTACTTAGATTAATCATATCTTTGTTCCAATTTACTTTTAAAAATTTATAATTTTTGGGGGCATAATCTTTAACAGTAGTTGGAAGTAATCTATAATCAACAATTATAATTTCAGTATTATTCAGAATCTCTTCTGGAATTTCTGCAAACATTGGAGATTTTTTACTGGAATTGTATGGATTATATATTATATATGAGATTAAACAGCCATTGTTATCTAAATGTTGATATTCAACCTTAAAGTGCGTATATGAAATTGCAGGAACTCCTCTATCCACTGGAATTAGTTGAATTACTAAAATAAAAGTTAATGCCATTAAAATACATAGAGTAATAAAAAATAATATTTTATTATTAATATTAATATTTTCACCTATTAA
>JALVUY010000263.1 GCA_027023665.1 Methanocaldococcaceae archaeon | reverse complement strand
GTTGCTAACTGGTATATGAAATTGGCCAAAAAGGCCCTGGAGCCAGACGAGCTGGTCAGAAAAACAGCTATAAAAATTACCAAAGGGATAGACTCAAAATGGGAAAAGATAAGGGCAATATATAATTATGTTTCCCAAAACATTCGATATGTGGGAGTGGAATTTGGGATTAGTGGATACAAGCCCCACCCAGCACCCCAGATATTTAGGCTTAGATATGGAGATTGCAAAGACCATTCCACCTTACTCATAGCCATGCTAAAGGCAATTGGTATTAAGGCATACCCAGTGTTGATCCCAACTGCTGAAATCGCCAACCTGGATAAGAGACTGCCCATGCCAGGGGCATTTGACCATGAAATCACTGCAGTGAGACTAAAAAATCAATATATTTTCCTAGACAGTACTGCAGAGAGTGCTAGCTGTGGAGACCTACCACCCTCTGATCAGGGAAGACGGGTATTAATTGTTGGAGATAATAATAAGGCAGTACTTACAAATACCCCAGTATTTCCCCCTCTCCACAACCAGGAGGTATATACAGGGACATACTCAATGGATAGATCAGGGGGGATCAAAGGGGAAGGTAAATTTAAATACAAAGGCGTTTATGCAATGTATCGCAGAGAACAATTTATGCATATGACTTCCCAGGAAAAAAAGAGAGAAATCGAAAAAATAATTAATAAATTAAGCCCAGGCTCTAGTATAACAGAATTAAAATTATCTAACTATACTGACCTGAACAATCCATATGTAACTATTAGTTTTAAATTAAAAGACCCTGACTATGCCACAAGGACATCACATCTATTGTTCTTTAATCCACCATTGCTTTCATTTTCCCATCTTACTTCTTTTGTTGCTGCCACCCATAGAAAATATCCATATTGTCTGGGATATTGCTTTTCAAAGGTTGCACGCATCAAAATGTATATACCTAATGGATATAAACTAAAATTTATTCCAGAGGACTTCACATACAAAAATAAACTTGGGACCCTAGAACTCAAGTGGATGACAAAGGGAAGGCTAATAGAAATAACAGAATTATTAAAACTAAACAGATCAAGGATCTCAGCACATAATTATCCATTATTAAGAG
>JALVUY010000262.1 GCA_027023665.1 Methanocaldococcaceae archaeon | reverse complement strand
CAAACAAAAGTAACAATAGATAAAAGCGTGCATAATATTTTGCGAGAATATACAACAGACTATAGGGCAGAATTTAACTCCGTTAAGGATACATTTCAAACAGGAAGAGCAATAAACGATACAGGAGTTTTTTTAAACAATTTAGAACAAATAAGAGAAAGCTCAGGAATTGTGGCACAACTCCAATTAGAAACAGGCTTAAGAGTTTCAGAAGCATTAGAAGTTGCAAAAAATTTTCAAGATTATTACAATCCACAAGGTTATTTAGAAGGAATTGTAGGCAAAGGCGGGCAAGAATATCCAATAAAAGAAATAAGTCAAGAATTAGCTTATAAATTAAATAATCTACAAGAAACGCCATCACCATCATATAGCAGTTATTACAACGATTTAAAAGAACTTGAAACAAAACCGCACGACCTAAGAGTAACATTTGCAAAAAATTATTATGAAGAATTAAAGGAAAAAGGATACTCACATAAAGAAGCCTTAAAATGGGTTAGCAAAGAACTTAATCATCACAGGGAAGCAATAACACTTTATTATTTAGCAAGAGCCTAATTCCATTTTATTTAATAAAATCTTTAACAGGATATTTTTTTGTTTTAAAAACGGTTCTTACTGGCCCATTACCTATTTTATATTCCATTGCATATCCAAAAATTACCTTATCATTTAAAGAAGTGATTTTAATTGATTTTTTATCATTAAAAACATAAACCGTTTTTATTCCTTTCGGTGGAATAGTGAAACCTGGAATATTAAATATTTTATCTCCTTTATATTCAGAAAATGATAAGACTTTTAAAAATTTATCTGTTTTATTAATCACCATTAATTCTCCATTTTTTACTTTAATAGTAATATATTTATTATCTAATACAAAATCCAATTTTGGAATATTTACTTCTATGCTTCCATAAGCCGCAATTTTAATTTTTGGAGTTGGATTATTTATATATTGTATTACTTTTTTATCTTTTTCAACAGCAATAAGCTGTAGTTTCTCACTTGGATTTTTAATATTTGATATTACATCTGGATTTTTTTCAACAGCAGCAAGCTGCACTTTCTCACTTGGATTTTTGATATCTACTATTATATATGGA
>JALVUY010000261.1 GCA_027023665.1 Methanocaldococcaceae archaeon | reverse complement strand
TTTCATACATGCATCTACAGTTTCTGCAGCTTTAATTGCCGCCTTAAAAACACCGGTATGCCCAACCATATCTGCATTTGCAAAATTAAGACAAATAAAATCTGCTTCTTGTTTTTTTAGTTCGGGGATGATAGCATCTTTAATATCATTGGCACTCATTTCTGGTTGCAAATCATAGGTTGCTACTTTTGGGGAAGGACATAAAATACGTTTTTCTCCTTCAAATTCTTTTTCTCGTCCTCCAGAAAAGAAAAATGTTACATGAGGATATTTTTCTGTTTCTGCTATTCGTATTTGTTTTTTATGATTTTTTTCTAATACTTCGCCAAGTGTATTATTTAAATTTTCTGTTGGGTAAACAATATGTAATCCTGTAAAAGTATCTTTATAACTAGTCATGGTTACAAAATATAACGGAAGGCTTTTCATTTCAAACTCAGTAAAATCTTAACACAATTCTTTTATCCTTTTTAGTATGTGCCACCTCTAAAATATCATCTAAAATTTTCTCAATCTCTACCTCAATAATCCCATATTTCTCATGAACTAATCTTAAAAATCCATCTTCATAATGCAACAATTTTCCTTCTACATGAACTCTACCAAAGTATATTTCAACATACTCTCCATAATCAATATTCTCAAAGTAATCAAAGATTTCTTCAGGATTTTTAATGTCAATAAATTCCTCGATCATACTATTAACCTCATTTTATATTTTGTCAGTTTGAGATAATTTTTTTAATCTTTCAACTCCATTAATCTCTTTAATTACTTCAACAACTGCCTTAGGAACTAAATGCTCCCATTTCTCGCCATTTAACATTCTTCTTCTAATCTCAGTTCCAGAGTATTCTTTTCTATTGAACATTTCTGGCTTTTTTACTATATAACCTCTTTCTTCAAATAAAACTCTAACTAATGGATTTCCACTATATACAATATTAAAAGGAGGTGTTAAGGATTCAACATAAGAAACCCAAATTGAGTTAAATTCAATGTCTTTTATTGGAATAGGATAATAGGTTATATCATAATCTTTAAGAGTTTTAGTAATCATAAGAATCCTTTCTCCAGCAGTAAATGGGTCCTCTAATGTGTGACTCTTTTGAGCACTACCTATTCCAATTATTATCTCATCAACTTCTTTAGATATTTTCTTTATAACCTCCAAATGTCCCTTATGAAATGGTTGAAATCTGCCTATTATAAAACCTCTCAATCTAATCACCAAAAATAGAAAATAATTTAATTTAAATTAATCCAATAAACAATAAAAAATTAATTTAAAAGAGAAAAATAATAAATTTACTCTTTCTCTAAGTAGGATTTTCTAATAAACTTTAATATAACCTTTTGCTCTGTTCTTGCAACTACTTTTCTTATTGTATCAACAGCGTCAATATTTGCTGATACACTGTCAATACCCCACTCTACTAACTTCTCAACTATGTGAGGTCTACTTCCCGCTTGTCCACAAATTGATGTTTTTACTCCATGCTTCTTACAAGTTTTTATAACATACTCCACCAATTTTAATACAGCAGGATGATCCTCTTTGTAGTATTTTGAAACTAACTCGTTGTTTCTATCTATTGCTATTGTATATTGTGTTAAATCATTAGTTCCTAAACTTACAAAGTTTATACCCTCTTTTATAAAGTCTTCTATAATTAACGCCGCCGCTGGAGTTTCAACCATAATACCAAATGGAATGTCTTTACCAAGTTCTAATCCAACTTCTCTTGCAATTTCTTTAACTTTTTTAACTTCATCAGGATGAGTTACAAGAGGAATCATAATTTCTATATTCTTATATCCTTCTTCTCTCAATCTTTTAATTGCCTTTAACTCACATTTTAAGATATCAACTTCATCTAAACCTCTTCTAATTCCTCTCCAACCTAACATAGGATTATGTTCAATAGGTTCGTTTTCCCCACCCTCTAAACCTCTAAATTCATCTGTTGGAGCATCTAATGTTCTATAAGTTACAGGTCTTGGATAAAATGCATCTGCTACTTTTCTAATACCATCCATTAATGCCTCAATTAATGCCTCCTCTCCTTCTTCCTCTAAAATCTTTCTTGGATGCTTACCTAAACCTAAAATCATATGCTCTGCTCTTAATAAACCAACTCCATCTGCTCCTGTTGCCGCCGCTCTCTCAGCAACCTCTGGCATACTGACATTAACTTTAACCTCAGTGGCTGTAATAATCGGGACTTGTTGAACAATGGCTGTTGTTGTAACCTCTGGTTTTTTCTCCTCTTCAACTTTTTTAATTTCTCCTTCATAGACAATTCCTTTTTCTCCATCAACTGTAACTATCATACCATCTTTTAGAATCTCTGTTGCCTTCTTTGTTCCAACAACGCAAGGAGTTCCCAACTCTCTTGAAACTATAGCCGCGTGACAGGTCAATCCACCCTCATCTGTCACTATTGCTGCAGCCTTTTTCATTGCTGGAACCATATCTGGTGTAGTCATCTTTGTTACCAATATGTCTCCTTCCTTAACTTTATCTATCTCTTTTACATCCATAATTATTTTAACTGGTCCCGTAGCTATTCCTGGTGATGCTCCAATACCCTTCAACAATATTTTACTTTCAATATCCTCTTCTGAAACAGTCTTTTTTTCTTTTTTACCTTTCTTCAATGTAGTTATTGGTCTTGCCTGAACCATATAAAATTTACCTTTTTCATAAGCCCATTCAACATCCATTGGCTTTTTATAATGATTCTCTATATTTATACCAATTTTGGCAAGTTCTTTAATCTCTTCATCTGTTAAAACCTGCTTTTCTTTCATATCCTCTGGAACATTAACTATTTTTGTTTCTCCTTTTTCATCCTTAACAAACATTATTTCCTTTCTTGCTATATGTTTGTCAACAATCTCCAAAGTTTTCTTATTAACTATGTATGTGTCTGGAGAAACAGAACCACTTACAACTCCTTCCCCTAAACCCCAAGCCGCTTCTATAACTAACTCATCGTAGTTTTCAGAAATAGGATTGACTGTAAACATAACTCCTGCCTTTTCAGAATTGACTAATTTTTGGACAACAACAGCTAACGCAACTTTAAAGTGATCAAATCCTTTCTGTTCTCTATAAAAAATAGCTCTTGGTGTAAATAATGATGAGAAACACTTTTGAACATATTTAACTACATTCTCTGCTCCTTTTATATTCAAATAAGTGTCTTGCTGTCCTGCAAAACTTGCATCTGGCAAATCTTCAGCAGTTGCTGAACTTCTCACTGCAACAGTTACATCTTCTTCATTACAAATCTCTGACAATTTGTTGTATGCTTCAATTATAGCAAGTTTTAAATCATCTGGCATCTCTACATCCTCAAACAACTTCCTAATTTTTTCTGAAGCCTCATTTAACTTATCCGTATCGTTAATATCTAAATTCTTTAAAATTTCTTTTATCTTGTTAATTAGACCAGTTTCTTTTATGAAGTATCTGTAAGCATCTGCAGTAACCACAAATGCTGGAGGTACTGGTAAACCAGCGTTCCACATTTCTCCTAATGAAGCACCTTTTCCACCAGCAATATTAACATCTTTATTTGAAAGTTCATCTAACCATGCGATAAATTTCATTTTCTATCCCCTTTTTACTGTTATATAAATTATTTCTATAATTAAAGAATTATATAAACTTTTTATTTCTATGAATTTAAATATGTTGATTTAAAAGATAATAAAAAATAAAAATAAAATAGTTAATTTAGAATTTTAGTAACTCTTTTCCTTGCTCAACAACGATTTTACAAGGCATTGGTAATTTCATGGCGGCTCTTCTTAATGCTTCCTTAGCATCTTGGAATTTATCAGGGTTAACCCAAACAGTCATTACAGGTTGTCCTTCTCTAACTCTTGCAGCTGTTCCAATTGGCTTTCCAAATGCCAATCTCATACCGTCTGAAATTCTATCTGCCCCAGCTCCTGTAGCCATCTTGTGTTCTCTTAAAATTTGGTGTGGATAGACTCTAATCTGGAATTTGTATCCTAATCTTCCGCATTTCTTTGTTAAATATTTGTTTGCCGCAACTCTTGCAGCCTCTAAGGCATTGTGTCTAATTTGAATAGGTTTTGTAGATACTAAATTAACTTTAACTGGGAAATCTGCAGATAAATTACCCATAATAAAATGAACTACTTTTGGTTGTGGAACCCCTTTAACATACTCTTTTCTTGTGTATGGTGGCTTATCTACATCTCTGTAGCATCTATTTGGTCTTAATGTAGCCATTATCATCACCTGTTTTTTTAATCATTATTCAATAGAATGAATTTACTATATAAATAGATTATTACTTGTTTACTTTTAATTTCAAAAGAGTTTTATGTTAATATTATGTTATGCTTGACCTTATATTTTTAACATAATATTTAAACCTTACTGTTATTTAAAAAATAAATCTTATAACCTTCTCAGCGACTTCTAAGATTTTCCTAATTGTTATATATGAAACTGCTTCATCGTGATATTCAACATTTACATACTCTTCAACAATCTTAGCCCCTTTTTTTGCCAACTGTAAGGCTATAAAGTGTTCAACAGCGTAACCCTCTCCAAAGTGGATATCCTTTAATAACTCTGCCTTTATTATTCTAAATCCACATTGAACATCCCTAAAAAAATAGAATCTCTTTGCATATATAAAAACTGCCAATGAAGTTAAGATTGACGCAAAGAAGTTAGAGATTCTTCTATGGAAAGGGATATGTTTATATTTTCTAACCCCAAAAACAGCATCTGCATTATATTTTTTTAATTTATTTAATAGCTTTGGAATATCCATAGGTTTGTGTTGATAATCTCCATCAATGTATATTATATATTCGTATTTTTTTAAAGATAAAGCAAATTTTGTTCCAACTTCAATAGCCTTTGCCTTACCTAAATTTTTTTCATTTCTTATCAAATAAACTTTAATATTACAATTCTTTGCAAAATCTTCAACAACTTTTGATGTGTTATCTTCAGAACCGTCATCAACTACTACAGCATCTATTTTCAACTTTTCTAAATCTTCTAAAACTTTTAAAATATTTTTCTCTTCATTAAACGCTGGAATAACTGCAATCATAGTTTATCACGATATTTCAAACTTTAAAAGAGTAAAATAGTAGTAAATGTAGTAAAGATGATTTACAATTTAATTATATATATAACAATAAATCCAAATATTATTCCTAATACTAATCCCAAAATTCCATAGAGTAATATATTGTCATTTTTTTGCTGTTGTTGATATTCTATATTAGTATTGCTATTATTATTTTTTAGGATATTTGAAGTATTTTTGCTATTATTTTCCATCTGATTTTTATTAGATATACTTATATTAATTACTTCTTTAGTTTCATTTGATTTATTGATATTATTAATCAAACTACTATTATTAACAGTATTATTAATAACAGCTATGTTTATCTTTGAAGTATTATAAGTATTATTAGCTAAGTTTGTTATTGTACTCTTTGATACATTTATATTGTTATTTATCTTTATTAATGGTTGTATTATAGTAATATTA
>JALVUY010000260.1 GCA_027023665.1 Methanocaldococcaceae archaeon | reverse complement strand
AAATAATATCTATACATTTATCTTCAATATTTTTAATTAACCGCCTTTTATTATATTCGTTTTCCTTTTCTAATCGTACTTTTAAGTTATTTAACTCATCAACTAAATATTTTCGTTTTAACTGTCCAATATATTCTAATCCAAATAATAAAATAACAAATAATGCAATTAAAAATATTAAAAATATTGCTTGGAATTCCACAATACCACTCTAAAAAATTATGTTAAAAATAAAGGACTTGAGAAAATTCAAAGTATAGAACTTTACTTATTGCTATACCCAAGATGCAATGTCTCTTTAAAGATTGGTGGGCTCGGCGGGATTCGAACCCGCGACCACCGCCTTGTGAGGGCGGCATCATAGCCAGCTAGACCACGAGCCCATATTATTATATTAAATTTTATGAAAAGCATATAAAATTTTCCAACGCAATATTTATATACTTTTAGTTGTAATCTGTCATTAATGATAATGATAAATTCTTGGTGAATGAAATGGATTTCCAGATAGTTTCATTTATCGCTTCAGGAATTTTAGTAATTATAGGTTTATATGGAGTATTTTTTGTTGATAATATTTTGAAAAAAATAATTGCATTGGATATTTTAGGAAATGGTGTAAATTTAGTTTTAATAACTATTGGATACAATGGAGGAACAATACCTATAAAACTTCCAAATGTCCCAGTAGATGTTTTTGCTAAGAAATCTGCATATCCTTTAACTCAGGCATTGGTTTTAACCAACATAGTTATTGAAGCATCTATGCTTGCAGTAATGCTTGGAGTTTCTATAATTTTATATAAAAAGTATAAAACACTAAAAAGTTCTGTAATATTGAAAGAAGATTAATATAATTTTTTGAGGGGAGAGAATGAATTATCTTCCAATGATAATTATATTTCCACTCATTATGGCAATAATAATGAATTTACTGCATGGAAAGGAAAATATAGTTAAATATCTAACATTTTTAATAGCGATTATTTTAATTATTCTCCCATTTATTGGGCAGTATGGTTACTATTACTTTGGTGGTTTTGGAGTTATTGATGGATGGGTTTCAGGAATCGCCTATTACTACAATCCATTAAAGCAGGTTGTTCTTGTAGTTTTAGCAATAATTGCTTCTCTTGTTTTAATTACAGGAATGGGAGAAAAATTAAAAAATAATATGTTCGTAACTCTTTCTTTAATGGGATTTGCAAGCGTTGCAGCAATGGTTTTAGCTGACGATCTATTCAACTTTTATGTATTTTTTGAAATAATATCAATTGTTCAAGTAGGATTATTATTTTTATCTGGAACTGAAGAGGCATATAAATCTGGATTAAGATACATGATAATGGGAAATATTGCCGCTTCGTTAATGCTGTTAGGAATAGCCTTTTTATTGGCATCTACAGGAACTTTAAACATAACAGATATGAAAAACTACATTTTGTCTGATAATCCTATGATATTTGGAGGTTTGTTACTTTTAGTAGTTGGTTTAGCTTATGGTTCTGGACTTCCACCATTCCACAATGTTAAAGTAGACCTATATGCAAGGTCAAAGGGATTTATCTCTGCAATACTACAAACATACTCAAAATTTATATTAGTTGGATTTATGCTGATTATTTTAAAACTATTTAATGGATTGTCTTATTTTTCAGGAACTCATGCAGTTTTATTGGCATTGGGAGTTTTAGCAATGGTGTTTGGGGTAGTAATGGCTTTGTTGCAAAGTGATTATAAAAAACTTTTATCTTATCACGCTATAAGTCAGGCGGGATATGTTGCCACAGGATTAGCATTAGGAACGCCTTTGGGGATAGTTGCTGGAATTTTTCATGCAATAAACCACGTTATTTATAAAAGTGCCTTGTTTTTGGGGGCGTATATTGTAAGCCATAAAAAAGGTAGTGATTTACACAAGTTGGGGGGGTTATTACCAATAATGCCCTCTGTTGCATTTATGGTTTTGTGTGCCAAACTAGCCATTTCAGGAGTTCCACCATTTAACGGGTTTCAGAGTAAATGGATGCTTGCTCAGGCGGCAATGCAAGTGAATATGCCAGAAATAGCTATAATAATGATAATTGTTAGTATTGGAACTTTTGTTTCTATGATGAAGGCATTCTATTTGATATATTTAAAGCCAGTTGATGAAGAGACTATAAAAGAATATCAAAGTAGAGGAGTTCCTAAACTTGCAGTATTCAGTTTATTTATATTAACATCATTGTGTATAATCCTTGGAATTTATCCAGAGATTGTAACAAAGTATCTTTTTAGCTATGCAAATGAATTGGGAGTTTCTTATTGTTTAAAATAAGTTAGGTGATTTTGTTATGGACTATGACAAATTTCAAAAAGAGTTAAATAAAGATTCACATGGCGATGGAATTACTGTTGGAGCAGTGTTTGCTGGAGAATACACATTATACTTATTGTTTATATTTGGCTCTATAATTATTGGTAGAATATATGGAAAAACATTAATGACTTTATTTGGTTTAGCCACCTTAGCTTTCTCTCTATCTGTATCTCCTTTAATTTTTAAGTTTAAAAAGGAAAATTCAAATGCTATAAATTATCAACTATTCTGGCTCTCTATATTTTTGGGAGCAATAGCCTTCTGCATTTATATGACCAACTTTGAGTTTATGTAATTAGGGTGGTAAAATGAACTCTAAAAGAGATTTAGTTGCTGGAATATCATTCTTTGTGTTTGGAGCGTCTATACTATACAGTTTATCTAATATGCATGTAAATCCAGGAGTTAATTTAGTTTATTTAACTCATTATATTATTCCAAACTATGTTTGTTCAGTTATATTTGGATGGAGGGCGTATGATACTTTGGGAGAATGTTTAGTTTTAGTTGTTGCTGTTATGGTTTCTTGGATAATATTTGGAAAGTCTTTATATGATAATACATACTTAAAAGAACTTTTTAAGGCGCCAGAATCTGATGATTACATAACATTACATGGATGGGGGGAATATACTCCAATAATTAAATTTTTAGCATTTCCTGCAAGTGTTTTTATGGTTGCCTTGGGAATTGTAACAATATTAGGGGGGCACATAACTCCTGGAGGAGGTTTTCAAGGAGGGGCATTAATAGCATCTGCTTTGATATTGTCAGTTGTAGCATTTGGTTCTAAAAGTCCATTATGGTTTGATCATAAATACTTAGAAAAATTGGAGGCCATAGGGGCATTAACATATCTGTTGTTGGGAGTTGTAGGAATGTTTATTGGTGGCTATTATTTGTTTATCTTTACAAGTGTTGGGAATTTGCCAATATTCCCAGCACCAAAAGAAATAGTTACTGCTGGAATAATACCATATCTAAATATTGCCGTTGGGTTAAAAGTTTTGGCTGGATTATCTACTGCCGCCTTTTTACTATCTTGTGAAAAAGTTATTATTGAGAGAATTGAAAAGTCAGAAGAAATTTTAAACAAATAATGTTAATGTGGTGAAGGAAAATGTTAGAAATATCTTTATATTACCCTTCAATTCTTGCCTTTATTATTGGAGTATTTATTGGGGCAAAGTATAGAATGAAAATAAAAAATATTTTTGGATATTTTATTTTAGCTGTGATTATTGCCTATTTTTTAAAGGCACTTCCTTACTATAATTTGCCATTATCTTTAACATTTGTTTCTGCTGTAATTGGAATAATTTTGGGCAATAGAGTATTTGGAGGAAAGATGTCCTAAAATCTTAATTATTTTTTGGTGATATGTTATGATCATAACAATATTGGACAGATGTAGAGTAAATGAAGATTGTAAAACCTGCCCATTTTATAGTAAAACATCAAAATGTATGGAAGCATGTCCTACCGATGCGATATTTTTGTTAAATAATAAGAGTTTTTCCTGTTTAACTTGTGGAGAGTGCGAGAGAAATTGCCCAAATAAAGCAATTAAAAGAAACAAGTTTGGAGGGCTTTATGTTGATAGGAGGAGATGTAATGGTTGTGGAATTTGCGCAAATGTCTGTCCTATAAATATAATAAAAATTGTAGAAAAAGATGGGAAAAAGTTTCCAATGGGCATTTGTTCGATGTGTGGAGTTTGCGTTGAAGTATGCCCTTACAATGCAAGAGTAAGTTCTTATGAATTAATACAAAGTAAAAGAGAAAAATTATCTGAAAGTTATTTAAAAGTCTTAGAAAATCTCACAAAAGTTAAACTTGTAGAAGCTTCAAAACCACAAAAAAATATTATTGAGAAGAAAGAGAGAAAATCTATTAAAATTGATAGAGATAAGTGCGTTGGATGTTTAAGATGCTCCTATCTATGTCCAAGAGAAACAATAATTCCTGATTCTATAAATGGATGTACTTCCTGTAATCTCTGTGGGGAGAATTGTCCAAAAGACGCTATTAAAAATGGAGTAGTAGATTATGATAAATGCATACTATGCTTTAAATGTGTAGAAATCTGCCCAAATGATGCTTTAAAAGTTGAAAACTTTAAAGTTGTTAAAGTTAAGGAAGATAAAAAGATTCAACCTACAAGTTACTGTATAAACTGTGGATTATGCTCTCTGAATTGTCCAAGTGGATCTTTGAGATTTGAGAATGGGAACTTATTTTATAGCCCAGATGTGTGTTGGAAGTGCTTAAAGTGTGTAGAAATCTGCCCTAACGATGTTAGAAGGTTGAAGGATGATACAGTCATTGGTGGATGCTCTTTATGTGGAATATGTATAAATAACTGTAAAGAAGATGCAATATCAATAACAACTGTTGAATTCAAGAGTATTAAAGATGAAAACTGCATACTCTGTGGAACTTGCTCAAATGTGTGTCCAAAAGATGCCATAATTATAGATAGGAGTAATAAAGTGGTTTTATTTACTGATGACTGTATATTGTGTGAAACATGTGCTATTCATTGTCCAAGAGATGTAATTCCAAATACAACTGGTTATAAGAAAATAGTTGATAAAGAAAATTCATTTATTAGAACTGATATGGACTTTTGCATAAAGTGCGGATTATGCAATAAAGTCTGTCCAAACAACTGCATAGATTATGGAATTATCGATACAGATATTTGTGAATACTGTGGAGCATGTTACAACATTTGCCCTACAAGAGCTATATATCTCCACAGAAAGTGGAAAGTTTTTAAAGTTTGGTGATTGCCTTGGAAGAGCTAAAAAATTTTGCTAAAATATTTTTAACTGGGATATATGAAAACTTAGAAAGAATTATTTTTGGTTCAGAAAGATATACAAGTTTAGAGATGAGAGAGGCTATACTATCTGGAAAGATTAAGATTCCAAGAACAGTAATTGAAGATCTCTGTATAGGTTGTGAAGGATGTGCAAATGTTTGTCCAACTAAGGCAATTGAGATGATACCTATTGAGCCTGTCAAAATAACTGAAAATTATGTAAAAGACAAGATACCTAAGATAAATCATGAAAAATGTGTATATTGCCTATACTGCCACGATTTTTGTCCAGTTTTTTCTGTATTTAATGAAATATCGCCAATACACCCAAGGGATGTTGGTGAAGATTATATAGAAATTGATATTTCAAAAATATTAAAGAAAAAAGTTGAAATTTCTGAAGAACAATTAAATAGAATTTGTTCCATATTATCAATCAACTTAAGGAGAATTATTA
>JALVUY010000259.1 GCA_027023665.1 Methanocaldococcaceae archaeon | reverse complement strand
GGAATATGCAATGATTGAGCAACGAAAAATAGCTTTTGATAATATTAGTCGAGTATTGGCAATTACTCGTTATGATATTGAACAACATCAATTAGTTAATGACCAATCATTAAATATTCATGGCGAAAATTGGTTTCGTGATATTTTTAATTTTGTTTATGAAAAAAACTTTTTTATCAATGCTAATTTAGAAACAAAAACAGGAAATAGTTCAGCTATTGATTTAATTGATAAAGATATTATTCCTATGACATATTGGGATTTTGAAAATAATAAACCAGTAAGTAGAGAGATTCCTAAATTAAAGGCAGTATCTTTTGATATTGAAGTTTATAATAGAGATACCGAGCCAGACCCAGAAAGAGACCCAATATTAATGGCAAGTTTTTGGGACGAAAATGGAGGAAAAGTTATTACCTATAAAGAATTTGACCATCCAAATATTGTAGTCGTTGAAAATGAAAAAATGTTAATTAAAAAAATAATTGAAACATTGAGGCAGTATGATATTATCTACACTTACAATGGAGATAACTTTGACTTTCCTTACTTAAAAGAGAGGGCTAAATTATACAACATAAAAGTTGAGTTGGGAAAGGAAAATGAAGAAATAAAAATAAAAAGAGGGGGAATGGAATATAGAAGTTATATTCCAGGAAGAGTTCATATTGATTTATATCCAATTTCAAGAAGATTGTTAAAATTAACAAAATACACATTGGAAGATGTTGTCTATAATCTATTTGGAATTGAGAAATTAAAGATTTCGCACAAAGATATTGCAAATTATTGGATAAATAATGATAAAACTCTAGTTGAATATTCTTTGCAAGACGCTAAATATACATACAAAGTAGGAAATTATTTCTTCCCTTTAGAAGTGATGTTTTCAAGAATTGTTAATCAGACACCATTTGAGATTACAAGAATGACTTCTGGGCAGATGGTTGAATATTTACTAATGAAAAATGCATTTAAGGAAAATATGATAGTTCCGAACAAGCCAGATGATGAAGAATATAGAAGGCGTTTATTAACTACATATGAAGGAGGATATGTTAAAAGCCCAGAAAAGGGAATATTTGAGGATATAATATCATTGGACTTCAGAAGTTTGTATCCATCTATAATAATTTCCTATAATATAAGCCCAGATACATTGGACTGTGAATGTTGTAAAGATGAAAGTGAAAAAATATTAGGACATTGGTTCTGTAAAAAAAGAGAGGGTTTAATTCCAAAAACATTGAGAAATTTAATTGAGAGAAGAATAAATATTAAGAAAAAAATGAAACAACTAAATAAAGAAGATGAAGAATATAAATTACTAAATTATGAGCAACAATCTTTAAAGATTTTGGCTAATAGTATCTTACCAGATGAATATTTAACTATTATAGAAAATGATGAGAAATGTAAAGTGGTAAAGATAGGGGAATATATTGATAAATTAATGGAAAGATATGGAAGTAAAATTAAAGTCAGTGGAGATAGTGAAATCCTGAATTTATCAACTATAAACTTAAAAACATTCTCCTTTAATATAGAAAGTAAAGAAAGTTCTATAAACAAAGTTAAAGCATTAATAAGGCATAAATACTCTGGGAAGGCATATAAAATAAGGTTGAGATCTGGAAGAACGATAAAAATAACTGAAGGTCATAGTTTATTTAAATATGAAAATGGAAGAATTGTATGCATTAAAGGTAACGAAATAAAGGTTGGAGATTTAATTGTGGTACCAAAAAAATTAAAATCTGCCAATAAAGAGATATATATAAATATTCCAAAAGGATTAGTTAATGCTGATGAAGAAGAGATTAAAAATATTCATATAAGAAAATACAAAAATAAGGAGTTTTTCGTTAAATTATTGAAAACTATTGAAAGTATAGAAAATAAAGAGTTTGATAAAGGATTTACTGACAGTTTAGAATATTTAAACGAACTTAACTTAATTACATTTAAAAAATATTCAAAAATAAATAAGATAACTGTTAATATATCAAATAAAAAGAAATTTGCCATTTATAAAAAGTATGTTGAGACATTTTTAAAATATGGGAATTTTAAAAAGAATTTTTGCAGTATCCCATATTTAAAAATAAAGGATTTCGTATTAAAATTGCCTGATAAAGAATTTGAAGATTGTGAAATTGGAGCATACTCTGAAAAGTTAGATGCACTTTTAAAGTTAGATGAAAAGTTGGCAAAGTTCTTAGGAGTTTTTGTTCCAAGGGGAGTATTATCCAAGATTATACAAGATGACTACATTATTTACGAAGTGGCCGTTTATAAATCAATTCCTGAGCATCAAGATAAGGTTTTAGAGATATTTAGGGAAGCATTTGGTTCTGGTTGTATCTCTAAGGATAAAGTGAGGATGGAAAAAAAGATAGTTTATCTATTGTTAAAGTATATCTTTAAATTTGGAGATAAAGGAAAAGATACTAAAAAACGCATTCCAGAAGAGTTATTTTTAGCTAAAGAAAGTGTTATAAGAAGTTTTATAGAGGGCTTCATTATAGCAAAGAAAAACAAATTTAAAGAGCCATTAACATTTATGGCTAAGGATGAAGAATATCTATATCAGTTAATGTTGTTATTCAACTTAGTGGGAATTCCTACAAGATTCACACCAGTTAAAAATAAAGGTTATAAATTAACTGTAATCCCTTCAAATACACGCAACTATCTATTTGATAAAGATTTAATGCTCGATAAAGTTAAAAGTATTGAAGAGTTTGAATATAATGGCTATGTTTATGATTTGAGCGTTGAAGAAAATGAAAACTTTTTAGTTAATAATATATATGCACACAACAGCCATTATGGTTATTTAGCATATCCAAGAGCAAGATTTTACAGTAAGGAATGTGCAGAAATTGTTACATACTTAGGTAGGAAATATATACAGCAAACAATAGAAGAGGTAGAAAAATTTGGATTTAAAGTAATCTATGCGGACAGTGTTTCTGGAGATTCGGAAATAATAATTAGAGAGAAAGGAGAAATAAAATTTACAAAAATTAAAGATTTATTCAAGAAAGTTGAATATAAACTTGGTGATAAAGAATATTGCACTCTACAAGATGTTGAGGCACTGACATTAGATGATAATGGTAGATTAGTTTGGAAAAAAGTTCCATATGTTATGAGACATTTAGCAAGAAAAAAGATGTATAGAGTATGGATTACAAATAGTTGGTATATAGATGTTACCGAAGACCATTCACTAATTGGCTACTTAAATACAAAATCTATAAAAAAATTGAAAAAAATTGGAGAAAGGTTTATAGAAATTAAACCTCGTGAAATCGGAAAAACTGTTAAGTCTTTAATAACTCTAAATGGGGCTTTAATAAAAGATAATGATTGTGCTATAGATATAGGAGTTAAGTTTTGGGAGTTAATTGGATTGTTGGTAGGAGACGGTAGTTGGGGAGGTAATACAAATAGTGCAAAATATTACTTACATTTGTCAGCAGGACTTGATAGAGATGAAATAGTTAATAAAATATTAGAACCTCTTAAAAAGGCAGGGGTTATTACAAATTATTACTTTGTAAAGCATAGAAGGGGAGATATTAAAATTTTGAGCAAGAAGTTAGTAAAGTTTATGAGAGTATTTAAAGATAAGAGTGGTAGAAAGACAATTCCAAAGTTTTTATACAAATTACGAAGAAGATATATCGAAGCGTTTTTGAGGGGTCTTTTCAGTGCAGATGGTACAGTAATAATAAAAAGAGGAAATCCGGATGTTAGGCTAACGAGCATTAATGAGGAACTGTTAAAAAGTATAAGAAAACTCCTATGGCTTGTAGGTATCTCCCACTCTATATTTAAAGAGAACAATTCCAATAAGTATCTTGAAAAAGATAGTGGAACATATTTAATGCATATATTTATTAAAAATAAGTGGTTATTCGCTAAAAGAGTGGGGTTTTTAATTGAGAGAAAGCAAAAAAAGCTTATGAATCATTTAAAACCAAACAGCAAATATAAATCAACTTTCTTTGGTCTTGATTTTGATTTAGTTAATGTTAAGAAAGTGGAAGAAATTGACTACAATGACTATGTCTATGATATTGAAGTTGAGGAAACTCATAGATTCTTTGCAAATGGAATTTTAGTTCATAATACTGACGGCTTCTATGCAATTTGGAAAGAAAAAATTAGCAAAGATGAGGTAATAAAAAAAGCATTAGAATTTGTTGAATACATAAATTCAAAACTGCCTGGAACTATGGAGTTAGAGTTTGAAGGATACTTTAAAAGAGGTATCTTCGTTACTAAAAAGAAATACGCCCTAATTGATGAGAATGGGAAAATTACAATTAAAGGTCTTGAATATATTAGAAGAGATTGGTCTAACATAGCAAAGATTACTCAAAAAAAGGTTTTAGAGGCATTATTAGTTGAAGGTAACATAGAAAAAGCTAAAAAAATAATTCAAGAAGTTATTAAAGATTTAAGAGAAGGAAAAATAAAAAAAGAAGATTTAATAATTTACACTCAACTAACAAAAGACCCTAAGGAGTATAAAACCACAGCCCCACATGTTGAAATTGCTAAGAAATTGATGAGAGAAGGGAAGAGAATTAAAGTCGGAGACATTATTGGCTATATAATAGTTAAAGGAACTAAATCTATAAGTGAGAGAGCAAAGCTTCCAGAAGAAGTAGATATTGATGATGTAGATGTAAATTATTATATAGATAACCAAATTTTGCCACCAGTTTTGAGAATTATGGAGGCTGTAGGAGTTTCAAAAAATGAGTTAAAGAAAGAAGGAGCTCAATTAACTTTAGATAGGTTTTTTAAATAAGATGTTTGGTTTCAAACAGTTCAGTGGGTAATCATAAACATTAAATATCTTTCCCTATATATAGAGAAATAATTATATAATATTTCCCTATAAAGAGTGAAAGAATGGATGAAAGAGACATCATAAAAGCGATTATTAAAGAATACCAACAAAGAGAAATGCATCTGATTCCAAGAGATATAAAATTACCAAAAACTAATAAAGCAATATCTATTATTGGAATTAGGAGGTCTGGAAAAACATCATTACTTTTTGATTTATTTAAAAAAACAGAAAAATCCATATTCTTCCCATTAGATGATGATAGAATTTTTCCACCAACTATCAAAACTCTCCAAGAAATTGTAAAAGTAGGTAAAGAAATGTATCCAAATGAGAAGATAACTTTCTTTTTTGATGAAATACAAGAAGTTGAAAATTGGGAAATTGTTATAAAAAGATTAGTTGAGAGGGAGGGACATAATGTTTATTTAACTGGTTCATCTTCTAAATTATTATCAAAGGAAATTGCTACACAATTAAGAGGTAGAAGTTTAAGCGTGGAGTTATTTCCCTTATCATTTAAGGAATATTTAAGATTTAAGGGCTTTGAGTTTGATGAAATATTGACTGAGCAAGAGAAGGTGTTAATTTTGAAGTATTTGGATGATTATTTAACTTATGGGGGTTTTCCAGAGGTTGTTATGGAAGAAGAAAATAGAGAAGAAATTCTGAGGGAATATTTAAGGACAATCATATTTAGGGATATTGTGGAGAGACATAAAATAAAAAATATCCAAATATTGAAACTCTTTATTAAATTTTTAATCAACTATCATACAAAAAAGGTCTCTATAAATAAGTTAGTTAATTATTTCAAATCAATAGAATGA
>JALVUY010000258.1 GCA_027023665.1 Methanocaldococcaceae archaeon | reverse complement strand
AAATTCCACAAAAAAATATTATTAAACTTATGCCTGAAAATTTAGATGATTTATGGGTTTTATATAACATTATTGAAGAAGGGGATAAAGTATTTGCAGTTACTGAGAGAAGAGTGCAAGATAAGGGAGATGTTATTAGAGCAGATAGAGGAGTTAAAAGAAAAATGTTCTTAGGTCTTGAAGTAAAAAATGTAGAATTTGATGAAAATTTAAATAGATTAAGAATCTTAGGTTCAATAATTCATGGTCCAGATGATGTTCCTCTTGGAAGTCATCACACATTTGAAATTAAGCCATTTGACGAACTTTCAATTGAAAAAAATTGGAAAAAATGGCAAATTGATAGAATAAAAGAGGCGATAGAGTCTTCTAAAAAACCTAAGATTTTAGTAGTAGTTATGGATGATGAAGAAGCAGACATTTTCGAAGTTAGAGATTATACTATAAAAGAAATTTGTTCAATAAAATCTCATACATCTAAAAGGTTGGATTATAAAATTAACGAAGAACTAAAAAAAGAATACTATCACGAAATTTCTAAGGTTTTAAAGGAGTATGATGTAGATAACATCTTAGTTGCTGGTCCAGGATTTGCAAAGAATACATTTTATAATTTTATCTCTACGCAGTATCCTGAACTTAAAAGTAAGATTTTAGTGGAAACTATATCTACAACTTCAAGAGCGGGAATGAATGAGGTTATTAAAAGAGGGCTTATTAATAGGATATATGCACAATCAAGAGTAGCAAAGGAGACACAATTAATAGAGAAACTTTTAGAGGAAATTTCTAAAAATGGATTGGCAGTTTATGGAATTGATGAGGTTAAAAAGGCATTAGAATATTCAGCCATTGATACATTGTTAGTTTCAGATAGTTTAATAAGAAACAATGAAATTGAAAAAATAATTGATACTACTGAGGAGTTAGGAGGGAAGGTAGTTATTGTCTCCTCTGAACACGATGCTGGAAAACAGTTAAAAGCTTTAGGAGGAATAGCAGGATTATTAAGGTTTCCTATAGAATAAAAATAAATAAAATAAAATATTTGGTGTCTTATTTATTTGGTGAGTATGTGTTTACAATCTGTGAAAGTGTTTCATTAAATTCTTTAATTGTATTATTTAACTCTTCTAAATTTTTATTATTTACTGTTATATT
>JALVUY010000257.1 GCA_027023665.1 Methanocaldococcaceae archaeon | reverse complement strand
CTAGTTTATCCATTTTGGTCCACTCTTTATTAAATCTATAGCTTTTTGCCCTTTTCCATTAATTCCATCTGCAACATAAGCTGTTATAAATTTTGCTCGTTTACTGTTTTGTCTATCTATGGAAATAATAACAACATAATCATCAACACATACAGCTACTCTTCTACTACTATCATAACTCCTTATTTTTAAATTATAACCTATATAGAGTTGAGCATTAGGATTTTCTAAAACCCATTTTATCCAATAGATTCTGTTGGCTCTTTTGTATGAAAATTTCAATTTGTCTTTTGCTCTTCTATTGCGACTTTCATAAAAAGCATGTTCAAAATTATCTACATAAAACTTAACGCTTATACCATCAAAAGTTACAATAGGCTTTTTGCAATAGTATCTTTTATATATATTTTTATAAACCTGTATAGGCTCATTGACTATAAAACTGCTTATCACTAAAAATTCCTATCTAAATCTATCTCAAAAATATTAAATGGTTGTGCTTTTTTGGCTGTTTTTTGCTTCAAATTCACTCCAAGCTTATCACAAGCATACAGATATAACTCTCCTTTTGCACCTCTCATATCACTAGTATTATAGCCATAAGAGACAAGACCTATAAGTACATCGACATACTGTATAAACAGATTTTCAAAGCTATTTCTAGGCTCAATTAACTTTACCTCTCCTGCATATATCGCATTGTTTAAAATCTTTTTTAGTAGAGGCAGAGGTTTATAGACCTTGTTTGTTTTATCATCTACATAGATATAGTACTCATTATGCCTTGTTGCTGTATTCATCTTGTGTACCAAGACTTGATAGTAAAATTTATAAAATCCTATGTCGCTATTGTTTTGATGGTACTTAAAATTAATCTTTGAGGTATCTACTACAATAGCTTTAAAAAAATGAAAATCTTGATAATTGGCAAATAAATCTATAAGCTCTTTATAAAAACCGAGCATCTTATAGGATATTTTTGTCCATTTTATCTCAACACCAAAGTTATGTTTCTGTTTTAGCTCTTTGATACTGTTTTTTAGTCTATCTCTCTTTTCTCTCTCTAACCATAAACTACCAATAACCATAAAACCATTTTGCTTACTATCTAAAAACTCTAACCGTGACTCATCACAATATATATCTAACTTCATCTACAACACCGATACATTCG
>JALVUY010000256.1 GCA_027023665.1 Methanocaldococcaceae archaeon | reverse complement strand
TCTATATCCTTTGAAGTGACCAGGAACCTCAATGCCGGGGGAACCAATTTATGGCACGACAAAACACTAAAATTTTCAATCCCCATCTTTTGAGCCTGGACTATTGTGGCACCTACTGTAGGCACAGTGGTCTCAAAACCAATACCCCAAAAAACCACCTCTTTATCTGGATTTTCAATGGCAATCTTTAAGCTATCCAATGGAGAATAACATATTTCAATTTTCGCCCCTTTCGCCCTAAGTTCTTTTAAGGTCATACCCCTATGGTCTGGCACCCTCATCATATCCCCAAATATGGTGAGTACCACATCTTTTTGCTCTGCCAGATCCATGCCCAGGGCAATCTCAGCAGGATGAGTGACGCATACAGGACATCCGGGACCAGAAACATGCTTTAATTTATCTGAAAATAAAGAGCGAAGACCGGTTCTAAATATTGCCACAGTATGAGTCCCACACACCTCCATAAACCTAAATGGAGCTGACAAAAGTCCATCTATTTCCTGTAAAAGTGTATTTATCTCTTGTCTTTCCTGTGGTTTCAAATAACACTCCTTTATTTTAGTATTTCTGTGCCAATCCCAGCCTTAGTAAATAGTTCTAAAATAATTGAATTCTCGATCCTTCCATCTATTATATGGGTCTTTTCAACACCCTCTTCAATTGCCTCAATACAACATTTTACCTTTGGGATCATCCCACCAGTAATAATACCTCTGGAGATTGCTTCAAGGGCATCCCTTCTGGTAATTGATGAGATGAGCTCTCCCTTGGACATAATACCAGGTACGTCTGTCAAGAGCATAAGCCTCTTGGCCTTTAAGGCACACGCTATTGCAGCAGCTACGTCATCTGCATTTATATTATATGTAGTTCCATCTCTATCTTCTCCTACTGGAGCAATTACAGGGATAAACCCCTTTTCCTCCAGAGTACTTATAAGCTCACTTTGTATCTCTACAACCTCTCCAACCCTTCCAAGGTCAATTATCTCAGGAGGGGCATGGTCCTTTGAAATAACCATCTCCAATTTTCTGGCACGAATGAGCCATCCATCTTTTCCCGACAAACCAACTGCCATGCCCCCTCTCAAATTTATCTGATTCACTATCTCCTTGTTTACTTTACCAACTAACACCATTTCCACTACATCCATGGTGGCCTCATCAGTTACCCTG
>JALVUY010000255.1:4712-5846 GCA_027023665.1 Methanocaldococcaceae archaeon | reverse complement strand
CTCATACAATAATCTCGCTGACTGTTGTGGGCTCGTGGTCTAGCTGGCTATGATGCCGCCCTGACACGGCGGTGGTCGGGAGTTCGAATCTCCCCGAGCCCACCAATCCTTAAATAGGCAGTGCATTTTGGGTATAGCAATAGGGCGAAGCCCTATGCTTTGAGACTTCCCGAGTCCACCATTTTTATTTTTAGACAAATAGATTATTATATTTAAATTTCTGATAGATTTTTCTTTTTATCTTTTTTATTAAATTTGTTAAAAATAGAATAAATAAGTAGGAAAATATTAATTAATATAGAATAATATTAAAATTAATTAGTCAACAATATCAACATGAACATATGCCTTTTCAACATTATCTAATTTTTCTAATCTATTTTTAACTTCTACCTCAATATCGTGCATTTCCTTTGCAGTTATATTTGAAGGCACTTCTACATGTAATTCAACATAGATTTTAGGTCCTACATAATGAGCTTTTATATCATGAACTCCTATAACCTTATCTACACTTAATGCCTCTTTTTTTACAATCTCATAAAAATCCTCTGGAGGAGAAAAACCAGTTAAATACTTAACACTGGTTATAATTATTTCAATAGAAACCTTAGCAATCATAATTGAAACAATTATCCCAGCAATGGCATCTCCATAATTTATTCCAAATTTCTCCAACAATAAACCAATTAAAACTACTATACTACTTAGAACATCACTTCTATGGTGATAGGCATCTGCAATTAATATTTGACTATTTAACTTTTTTCCTACATATAAACTATATTGTGTCATTAACTCCTTAGATACTATTGAAATTATAACCACTGTAAGCATTATAATATTGACAGTAATTACTTCCTTACTGAAAAGTCTTTCAATTGCAAATTTACCAATCTCGCAGGCAGTAAAAAATAATACCAGACCCATTAAAAAAGCTATTAATGGCTCAAATCTTGAATGTCCTAATGGATGAGATTTATCAGCAGGTTTTGAAGCAAGTTTTATCCCAATATATCCTAAAACACTTGTTAAGACATCAGATAACGAATGAACTCCATCGGAGATTAAGGATATACTTGAGTATATATAACCAACTATTATTTTTATTAATCCTAAGAAGATATTACCAAC
>JALVUY010000255.1:840-4702 GCA_027023665.1 Methanocaldococcaceae archaeon | reverse complement strand
ATTATTGGCTTTTCTTTTTCATCCATAAAAATCCCAAACTAAATTTTAAACTTTGAGAACTTTTCCAACATGTCCATAGATGAAGTTGTTTAATTGAGATAGTTTTGTTAATGCCTTAAATCCAGTGCAATGCATTGGCATAATCCAAAAATCTTGTGATTTAAAGTAATCTACAATTTTATTTAAGTATTCATCAGAAACAGATACTAAGTGAAAACCACCTAAAACTCCTTTAATTTCACTCAACTTTTTTCCATATTCAACTACATTTATTATTCCACTGTGAGAACAGCCAGTAATTAAAACTCCATTAGCAATTAAAAACATATCGTCATTTATTTCATCTTTTACTTTTTTTCCATCCTTAATACACTGAAATTCTTCCATTTCATACTCATATTCTCTTGGAATGTATCCAGAGATGATAATATCTTTGTCTATTTTGTATGGCTTCTCTATAATCTTTAGGTCTGCTTTTTTTAGAAGATAATCTTTTATTTCTTTATCTATTCCAATATATCTATTTCCAGAATATTTGTCTAAAAAAGCGTCCTTGTGGATTATAATCTTTCCACAAATTAAATCGTTCTCTATAATATATTTTAAACCGTCAGTGTGATCATAATGGCCGTGAGATATAACTACATAATCAAAACCTTCATTTTCATTGAACAATTTTAAATTTTCTCTCAAAACTATTGGGTTTTGCCCAGCATCAAACAGAATTCTTTTATTGTTAATTTCAATTAATACTGAAAAGCCGTGCTGAGCAAAAAATTTTTTATATGCTGTGTTATCAACCAATATCTTAATCATAATTTCACCCCATACAGTTATAAGTTTATTTTTCCGCATATGCGTATAAATAATTTACGCGTAATAATTAATACTTTTCCTAACAGAGTCATATTAAAAATATTTTTGGTGTTAGATATGGAACTTAATAAAATTAAAGAAAAAATTAATGAATGGAAAAATAGAGAGTGGAGGTGGAAAGGTAAGGGAATGGTTGAGATTAAATTTATCTGTCTAATTGAGAGAGCAGAAAGTTTTAAAAAATTAGTAGAAAATTTAGAGCATATTGTTATTGAATATGAAAAGATAGAAAAACTTATTGAGGATGAGGATATAAAGGAAATTGCTAAATTAAACTTATTCTGTGGAAATAATGTTTATGAAGAGATGTTAAGAGACATTTTAAGTTCAAATAAATTTATATCCTTGACTGTAAGTTTTGATGAAAATATGGCCTATGTTAAATACATTGAAAGAGGAAAAGAGGAAATTTTAACCTTAGATGGAAAATCTACATATAAGGCGTTGCAAATATTAAAAAATAGATATGAAGACATTTTAAAAAAGCAAATATCTATAATTGAAAACTCTATTCCTTTAACCATCCCATCTCAATAATTTTATTATAAACTTTTTCACTCAACCACTCTCTACTTATATACTTATCATAGACAGGCAATCTCATCTTTAACTTTAATCCCAACTCTTCAGTCATATTTCTTAATTCCTCTATTTCTGGCCACTCTGCTTCTGGATTTACATAATCCTTTGTTAGTGGAGAAACTCCTCCCCAATCATCCACTCCTGCCAATAAAAATAACTGTCCCGTCTCTCTATTTAAATTTGGAGGAATCTGAATAGAGATATCTTTTAAAATCAACTTTGCTAAAATTATAACCTTTAACATTTTTATAGGAGAAGGTTCTTTGTAGTTTTCCATTGGAATACCTTTCTTAGGTTTGAAGTTTTGAATTATAACTTCTTGAATATGCTTATATTTATCATGGATTTCTTTTATTTTAAAGAGGGAATCAACAATTTCCTCGTTAGTTTCTCCTATTCCAATTAATAATCCAGTAGTGAATGGAATTTTTAATTTTCCAGCATTTTCAATCATCTCTATCCTTAATTTTGGATCTTTGCCTGGGCTGTATTTATGGGCAATAGTATTCATCAACCTCTCTGAGGCGTTTTCTAACATTAACCCCATAGAGGCATTAACCTCTTTAAGCATATTTAACTCTTCATAATCTAAAATTCCACAGTTAGTGTGTGGTAATAGAGAAGTGTTATTTAATGTCCATTCTTCTAAATCGTAAAGATATTCTAATATATTGCTATAACCCAAAGATTTTAACTGTTCCTTAATATCTTTATTTTCATCTACTCTCTCTCCAAAGGTAAATAACGCCTCTCTACAACCTAACTTATCCCCTCTCAATAAGATTTCCTTAACTTCATTAGGTTTCATTAAACTTGGCTTATCTTCTCTAAAAATGCAATATCCACATCTATTTCTACACCACTTAGATAGTGGAATAAATACATTTTTTGAGTAAGTTACATATTTCCTTTTGAAGTTATTGTTAATTAAATTTATATAATTTAATATATCATCAACAGATGCAGAGTTGAGAAAATTTATTGCCTCTTCTCTACTTATCATACATATCCCCTTATGAAAACTTATTATTTTGTAATTTAAGTAGAATATTTAAATAATTGAACCTTTAATAATTTTATATCGACCATAAAGCAATATATATAATGAGCAATATATTAAATATTTACAGTTAAGATTTAGTTATATTGAAATTATCTTAAAAATAAAAAACACTAGATAATGTGTTTAAAAGCCTTACTTAGTATTTATAAGAAACACTATTAAAATTTCAAAAAATAAAATAAACAAAAATAAAAAAGGTGAGACAATATGGCAGAGCAACAAGAACAACAAATTAGAGTAAGATTACCAAAAAAAGAGGAGAATGAAATATTAGGAATTATAGAGCAAATGTTAGGAGCAAGTAGAGTAAGAGTTAGATGTTTAGATGGAAAAACAAGATTGGGTAGAATTCCCGGAAGATTAAAGAAAAAGATTTGGGTTAGAGAGGGAGATATTGTTATAGTAAAACCATGGGTAGTTCAAGGAGACCAAAAATGTGACATAATTTGGAGATACACAAAAACACAAGTTGAATGGCTTAAGAGAAAAGGTTACTTAGATGAGATATTATAAAAAGGTGATGAATATAGCTAAAGATTTAGATTTTAAAGTTAAAGATATTGACAAAGAAATTTATGAATTGAATAAATTACTATCTGAAAAGGAAGAGTTTCAATTAGATAGAGAATATCAAAAAGAAATCTTAGAAAAAGAAAGAAAGTTTTTAGAAGATTTAAAAACAGCCAATGAAGTTTTTGATAAAAGAACTCTTATGACATTATTTAGTTTGTTGGCAGGAAAACATTTAACAGAGTATATAGGAATAGTAAATTCAGGAAAAGAGGCTGTTGTATTTAAAGCCAGAAAAGGGAAGTTTTATAGGGCTGTTAAAGTTTATAGAGTTTCTACCTGTGATTTTAAAACTATGAGTAAGTATATACAAGGTGATCCAAGATTTCATTTGAGAAAGAGTAGTAGGAAGCAAATTATACATGCATGGGTAGAAAAAGAATTTAGAAATTTAAGAAGGGCTTCTGAAATTATAAATGCTCCTAAGGCGAGATTGAGGAGGGAGAATGTTTTAGTTATGGATTTTGTTGGATATAGGGGAATTCCTGCTCCAAAACTTAAAGAATTTCAAGATTTAGATTGGGAGAGATACTATAAAATTATAAGAGATAGTATGAAAAAACTTTACGAAGAGGGAGAGTTAATTCATGGAGATCTAAGTGAATATAATATTTTAGTAAAAGATGACGAGCCAGTTTTTATAGATTTTTCTCAAAGTGTTATAACTCAACATCCTTTGGCTCATCCTTTACTTATAAGAGATTGCATAAACATCTGTAATTTTTTTAGAAGAAAGAAAGTTAATTGTAATTATAAAGAGTTATATAAGTA
>JALVUY010000255.1:0-830 GCA_027023665.1 Methanocaldococcaceae archaeon | reverse complement strand
ATATAAGTATATTACAGGAAATGATATAAATCCAGTTGATGAAGCGATGATTAAGCAGTTGTAAAAAATATTATTTTATATTGGTGAAAAAATGGTGTTTAAAAATATTGACCAAGATAAAAATATTGAGATTTTAAAAATCCCAAGAGAAAGAGTTGGTGTTTTAATCGGCAAAAAGGGAAGTGTTAAAAAAACAATTGAAAAAGAGTTGGGAGTTAAATTAGAAATAGATGAAGATGGAACTGTAACTATTTACGGAACTGATAAGCAAAAGGATCCATTAGCTGTTTGGAAGGCTAAGGATATTGTTAGAGCAATTGGAAGGGGATTTAACCCAGAAATCGCTTTAAAATTAGTTAGTGATGAGTATGTTTTAGAAGTTATAGATATAGAAGATTATGCAGGCTCAGAGAAGAGTTTAAGAAGATTAAAAGGAAGAGTTATTGGTAAAGAAGGAAAATCAAGAAGATATATTGAGGAATTAACTGAATCAAATGTCTCTGTTTATGGAAAAACTGTTTCAATAGTTGGAGAGCACGACTCTGTGCAAATAGCAAAAGAGGCTGTTGAAATGCTTTTAAGAGGTGCATCTCACGCAAAAACTTTTAAATTCTTAGAAAGAGAGAGACAAAAAATTAAAAAAACTAAATTTGAGTTATGGAAGAAAAAAAGTGAAGTTGATGAATTGTATGAAAAAATGAATCAAAATTATGATAATTATGAAAATGAAGATTTTGAAGACTGACCTCCTCTCCGCCCTAAAGGGGCGGAGGTTCCCATAGGGAACACCCTACTACCCATCGTCGCCGATGGGTCACAGGGCAGGTTGG
>JALVUY010000254.1 GCA_027023665.1 Methanocaldococcaceae archaeon | reverse complement strand
CAATAATATTTATACTCGTTTCGAAAGTTTAGAGACTCTTTTGCGAACTCCGTCTGAGTTTTCTGTCGTCGACCTCCAATCCTGTAAAAAATCCTGGACTTCGACGAACGGAATCCAAAGTGCAAAGAATTGTTGATTTTTTGTTATATTGTTGTAAAATTTTATCGTAAACATTGCCCCGAAATTTGCAGATTTGGATCTTACCTTGAAAATTTTACTTTCTTTTGTATACTAAACTGTGACGAGTTTGTAGCCAACCTATGAGGAATTGAAACCCCGCTGCAGAGCCTCATTTTCAAGTGTTCGTAAATAAGTTTGTAGCCAACCTATGAGGAATTGAAACACATTGACCAGTACAGCCAGAGGTACATTCAGCCCGGTTTGTAGCCAACCTATGAGGAATTGAAACGGAGCTGCGGGCAAACTGCTTGACCACCATGCAACACGTTTGTAGCCAACCTATGAGGAATTGAAACCATCCTGAATGTCTATCGTTGCGCCGTCCGCTGCTGTGTTTGTAGCCAACCTATGAGGAATTGAAACTGAAGAGTGAGGCAGGGCAGAGCATGCTTCAACTCTTAGTTTGTAGCCAACCTATGAGGAATTGAAACATTGCATTCATCACGATTTCCCGCTCAATTTCTTTCGGGTTTGTAGCCAACCTATGAGGAATTGAAACCATCAACGGAGAAAAAGGAGAAGAAAGAGAAGTCTGGCGTTTGTAGCCAACCTATGAGGAATTGAAACTTTCTGGTCGACCAGTGCGTACTCGACCAGAGTGATGTTTGTAGCCAACCTATGAGGAATTGAAACTCTCTTTTAAATCTCCTGTAATCTCTTAGCAAAGCCGTTTGTAGCCAACCTATGAGGAATTGAAACATGAAATTTAACACCATTTGTACTGCTTCTTTCTTTTTCGTTTGTAGCCAACCTATGAGGAATTGAAACAACATATACAGACTGAACTCTTGCATCTCCACTTCCAGTTTGTAGCCAACCTATGAGGAATTGAAACCCAAAAGGGTGAATGTAAACCTGTAGCAAATCTGTTATTGTTTGTAGCCAACCTATGAGGAATTGAAACTATCACCGACAAAGATTTTCAAAAAATGATTGCAAGGTTTGTAGCCAACCTATGAGGAATTGAAACTGGATCTGATAGCACTGCTATGCCTGCTGCACCTCAACGTTTGTAGCCAACCTATGAGGAATTGAAACTGATTTAGCTATGCTTTCATTGACTAAGTATGATTAGTTTGTAGCCAACCTATGAGGAATTGAAACCTTTCTCAACAATACGGTTTTAGTCCACGAGAGGTAAAGTTTGTAGCCAACCTATGAGGAATTGAAACCTATGCTTCTGAGTAAAGCTTCCCAGGCTTGCGACTTGTTTGTAGCCAACCTATGAGGAATTGAAACTTACTGTTCGCAGGGTCTGCTATAGCTGCCGCTTCAAAGGTTTGTAGCCAACCTATGAGGAATTGAAACTAGTCTTCTATAATTTCTTTCCATCGCTTATCAAACGCGTTTGTAGCCAACCTATGAGGAATTGAAACTGGACTGAAACCGATTCTATGGGGCGCAGGTATGCTTTCCGTTTGTAGCCAACCTATGAGGAATTGAAACCCCCCACAGGCAGGGGTTTAGCGTGAGTTAATCAAGTTTGTAGCCAACCTATGAGGAATTGAAACTAATGTATAGCAAGTTCTGTTTTGCTGGTCTATAAGTTTGTAGCCAACCTATGAGGAATTGAAACTACACGAAGCGTGCTAATATAAAAGGGGTTATGAGTTTTGTTTGTAGCCAACCTATGAGGAATTGAAACAGTAGAATTTGAAAGATTTGAAAGATTTTAAATTTTTCAGTTTGTAGCCAACCTATGAGGAATTGAAACACAATTATAGATTATATATGTTGTAGTTCGTAAATTACAGTTTGTAGCCAACCTATGAGGAATTGAAACTCATAAATCCCGCAGCAGGTCTGCAAGATTCAATTTTTGTTTGTAGCCAACCTATGAGGAATTGAAACATAAACGGTTGGGAACTTGGAATGCCCGTCCGAAAATGACGGCTGGAAAGTTTGTAGCCAACCTATGAGGAATTGAAACATTTCTTCACCGTACTTTTTAAGGACGACCGACTGAGTGGTTTGTAGCCAACCTATGAGGAATTGAAACCGAACGAATTTTACATAAAAAAAATCGCTGTCCTAGTTTGTAGCCAACCTATGAGGAATTGAAACCTTTTAGTATGCTCAACTTTGCTTAATAAAGTTTCTGTTTGTAGCCAACCTATGAGGAATTGAAACGTTTTAATTTCATTTCTGCTACTAACGATAAAGGTGCGTTTGTAGCCAACCTATGAGGAATTGAAACCTTCGCCCATAGTGCATCACTCCTTTCCCCATCATGTTTGTAGCCAACCTATGAGGAATTGAAACTCCAGAAGTCAGCACTCGATGTGTTTTTCTTTTTCAAGTTTGTAGCCAACCTATGAGGAATTGAAACCCCGATATTCTCAATCAGAAAGATTTTCACTATACGTTTGTAGCCAACCTATGAGGAATTGAAACTTTAGAATGGTCTAAACATTTAGAACAGTCTAAACATGTTTGTAGCCAACCTATGAGGAATTGAAACCAGAAGAATACATAAATGTACCCAACGCTGTTGGTGTTTGTAGCCAACCTATGAGGAATTGAAACTAGTTCGTAAATTACATATTTGCGAACGAATTTAACGTTTGTAGCCAACCTATGAGGAATTGAAACTCATTGAGGATGTAATGTTTGCAGATACCAGTTTTGGTTTGTAGCCAACCTATGAGGAATTGAAACTTTTTTTAACGGGGCGGGAACTAATCGTCCCCGTCCGTTTGTAGCCAACCTATGAGGAATTGAAACAGAATACGGCAATTCCGGGACTGATGTCATTCCAGGTTTGTAGCCAACCTATGAGGAATTGAAACTCATCACAGAAACTAATACCGCATATCTTGCAAGTCAAGTTTGTAGCCAACCTATGAGGAATTGAAACACCATCGGCTTTTCAGGCAACCATAACGCCCAGCCGGTTTGTAGCCAACCTATGAGGAATTGAAACGAGAGATGAAGCAGAACAGGTTGCAGAGCATTTTAGTGCGTTTGTAGCCAACCTATGAGGAATTGAAACCCTGTGTGTAATCTGTTGCGCCGTCAGCAACAACCTGCGTTTGTAGCCAACCTATGAGGAATTGAAACTAATTGTTCACTTATTGAAATATGCCTATTTGTGATAAAGTTTGTAGCCAACCTATGAGGAATTGAAACAGAATACGGCAATTCCGGGACTGATGTCATTCCAGGTTTGTAGCCAACCTATGAGGAATTGAAACCTCGCAAAGTTCTATCTATCATAAACGGGTTTTGTGCGTTTGTAGCCAACCTATGAGGAATTGAAACATAAATTTTACAAATTTCGAAAGCCTATTCTCAATTTGGTTTGTAGCCAACCTATGAGGAATTGAAACCTACTAAGAACAGGCAAAATTAAATTTCAAAGTGAGTTTGTAGCCAACCTATGAGGAATTGAAACCTTTATTTTTTTCAAATAGTACACTTGATTATAATAAGTTTGTAGCCAACCTATGAGGAATTGAAACCTTTCAAGAAACTTGCACTGTCTCCGAGCAATCCTATATGTTTGTAGCCAACCTATGAGGAATTGAAACTTTACAAGCGCACTTCTGTCTTCGGTGAAGTTTGTTACACGTTTGTAGCCAACCTATGAGGAATTGAAACTTAACTTGATTCTTATATTACCAAAACACAACATTTTTGTTTGTAGCCAACCTATGAGGAATTGAAACGGATAAAACACTTGTAAAGGAGTGCGTCGTACCGTTTTGTTTGTAGCCAACCTATGAGGAATTGAAACACACTTTGCATCTCCGTCTGGACCTCTATAGAGTTTCAGTTTGTAGCCAACCTATGAGGAATTGAAACTACTGTGATATTTACTCACTTTTCACCTCCTCATAAGTGTTTGTAGCCAACCTATGAGGAATTGAAACTTCCATACCTTATGTGGTAGGAACAAACTACTACATGTTTGTAGCCAACCTATGAGGAATTGAAACCTCAGTTTATTTCCGGGGATAAGAGCGTTTCCCATAATGTTTGTAGCCAACCTATGAGGAATTGAAACTCAATTCTTTTTCGCAAATAATCTCGGATAAAATCTTCGTTTGTAGCCAACCTATGAGGAATTGAAACCAGAACACAAACAACAATTTCAAACAACAGGTATCACGTTTGTAGCCAACCTATGAGGAATTGAAACAAAATAAAAAGTCAATACTTTTTACACTTTTTTTACAGTTTGTAGCCAACCTATGAGGAATTGAAACACCTTACTTACAAATGGCATTTTTTTGGTAAGGTACGTTTGTAGCCAACCTATGAGGAATTGAAACCTTGCATATCTTCCACATTGCCTCCTTTACCATTTGGTTTGTAGCCAACCTATGAGGAATTGAAACAGACTTATGTTGAGAGAGAGAGTAAATAAACCGACGCCTGTTTGTAGCCAACCTATGAGGAATTGAAACTCTGCTGTTTATTATTCTCTTCTTCTATGTGCTTTGCAGTTTGTAGCCAACCTATGAGGAATTGAAACAGCTAAAGGTGCTATAAAATGAACAGCGCAAAATTTGTTTGTAGCCAACCTATGAGGAATTGAAACATTTAATCTACCTAGTGCAATGTAGTTTGTATTACTGTTTGTAGCCAACCTATGAGGAATTGAAACTGACATCAGTAAAACGGCAGTAGCCCTACTAAGATATGTTTGTAGCCAACCTATGAGGAATTGAAACTGAAGTATAAAAAAGTGATGCACAAAGGAGAAAAAAGTTTGTAGCCAACCTATGAGGAATTGAAACTCATTAAAATCTTCAGGCGTGTACATAGAACCTTCAGTTTGTAGCCAACCTATGAGGAATTGAAACTGCGTGGGCGAACGGCGGTGGTAATTTCGGCGTAATTAGTTTGTAGCCAACCTATGAGGAATTGAAACCTCATAAGACGGTTGAATTTCGTTAACCATGCTTAGTTTGTAGCCAACCTATGAGGAATTGAAACGTAAAATCAACCTCAGGAGTAAAAACATTTTGCTCAGTTTGTAGCCAACCTATGAGGAATTGAAACTTATAAGGGGACTGTATTTTTTAGGAGAGAAGACGGGTTTGTAGCCAACCTATGAGGAATTGAAACAGTTTAAGGGTGTTTTCAATAATATTTACGGTCGTGGGTTTGTAGCCAACCTATGAGGAATTGAAACAGTGCACGCACATTCGGAAACATCTGAGCAAGTTCCGTTTGTAGCCAACCTATGAGGAATTGAAACATGTCTCGTTTTCTTTTCAAAAGAACATCCTTCGGAAGTTTGTAGCCAACCTATAAGGAATTGAAATTAAGCACAGTAAGATTTTTTATTACGGGCGTAAGCATGTTTGTAGCCAACCTATAAGGAATTGAAACAGTTGTATAGCTCATTTCTCACCTCACGGAAGATAGTTTGTAGCCAACCTATGAGGAATTGAAACTTTTCAACGGGACGGGAACTAATCGTTCCCGTCCTTTGTTTGTAGCCAACCTATGAGGAATTGAAACAACGGAGCAAATAAACAGAAAAAGATAGCTGAAACCACGTTTGTAGCCAACCTATGAGGAATTGAAACACTTTTAACCTGTAATAAAAAAGCGTAATTTTCTTTAGTTTGTAGCCAACCTATGAGGAATTGAAACTAAAGTAAGAATTGATTATAAAATCGCTGTTTGAAGAATTTTTAGCCAACCTAAAACTCGGCAAGCCGGACTCCTACAC
>JALVUY010000253.1 GCA_027023665.1 Methanocaldococcaceae archaeon | reverse complement strand
GCAAAAAGAGAGAGTAGGCTATTAAATTATTTAAAAAGTATATTAAAAACAATATATAGCAATAGTGAAGAGTTTATAAAAGTAGCTGATATATGTAAAAAGTATAATATAGAAAAGAGTGCTGCAAATGATATAGAGAGAATTCCCATTGTTTTAAAGATAAGAAAAAAGAATAATGTTAATAGCTACTTTATACATAATAAATATTTTATTCTTGAATTATATGAAAATCTTCTTTTTAATAATTCTGCTCAAAAGTTAAAAAATAGAAAAGATGAGATATGTAATATTTACAATATTAAAGATAAGCTATTTGCTCCAAGAAGTAGTTTTTATTATGCATATTCACTTGATAAGGTTAATGTATATCCAAATCTAAGTAAACAAGATACATTAAATGTATTTAATCTATCAAAACAAGCATATTTAGACTTTATGAGAGGTCGAACTTTTTTAGAGACTTTTAATAGTTTTTATTTTATGAGGTTAAATTGTTATATTACAGCTACAAGTTTAAACGACAATTCATTAAAAGAGTTTCAAAAAGATGCGAAAGAAGCAAAATCAAATTTAGATGGATTACTAAATTTAATAGATAAAAATCTATCTAATCGTTTTGAAGCTTTACTGAATTTTTATTTTTTTGAACCGACAAAAACGGGTAATAATATAGTGGAGTATATAAAAGACATTATTCCATCTAAATTGGTGCAGACAATAAAATTTTCAAACTCTTTAAGAGAATTTTATCAAGAACAGTTTAATATAGAAAATTTTCGATACAGTTGGCAACAGCATATTTATAATATCTACTATAAAGACAACCATAAAAAATATAGAACTTCCCTCTTTAGGCAGATAGCTTTAGGCGATCAGATAGACTTAGATAGATTACTATTTATAATAAATGCAAATATGGAATATGGGGTTTTAAAAAATGAAGATGATGATATTGTAAAAAAGAACAAATTCCCAAGAGGTAATGCTTTTTTTTATATGATAAATGGAAAAGAATACCGTAAGATTATTGCTATAAAACATCTAATGTTCTTAGATTGGCTAAATAAAATAAATAAAGGAGTAGTAAAAATGAATAGAGATGAAAAAAAACAGGAGTTTTTTGAAGGAAAAACTTATGAAGAGAGATTGGGATATTTTTTAGATAATGCCAATTTAGTTAAAGAATCCCCCTCCATGAAATTGGGAGTATGTGTTGGTTTAGCTTTAAATATACTTAGCTGGTCAATTAATGGATATGATAAAAAAACATTGGCATTTGTAGGTAAACGAATTGAAAGAAACAATCTTAGCTCTGTTCAAGCATTTGTTAATGAAATTTTTGCAAAGACTAAATTTCATGAATATGAAAGTTTGCAAAGTGTAAATATAAGGTTTGCAACAAATCAGATGTTATATTTAGATAATAATTCATTCAATAAAGATGAGTTTATCTTTGGACTTTTTTTAGGAAGTGAGCTTTACAGAAATGTAAAATCAGAAAAAGATCCAGAGATACCAACAGAAATTCAAGATGAAGGAGACGATAACAATGAAAACAACGAAGGAGAATGAAAAAATGAATAAAAGAGAATTTTTATTTTTGTATGATGCAAAAGATTGTATCCCAAATGGAGACCCATTCACAGGTGAGCAAAGATATGATGAAGATACACAAACAGCTTTAGTGTCTGATGTAAGACTTAAAAGATATATTCGTGATTTTATAGATAATTATGAAAATGATACGGATTGGTTAAATAAAGAGACTGATAAAGTTTTTTATTCAGATAAAAGTGGAAAAAAAACAACGGGAACTAGAGCAATTGAAATATCACCAATTGAAAATGATATTGATAATTTAGAAGATTTAAAGAAAAAATGTATTGATGTTAGACTTTTTGGTACTGTTGTGGCTGGTAAAACAGGTCAATACAATACTCAAGCAACTGGAGCAGTGCAGTTTAAAATGTTTAATCGAACATTAAATAAAGTATTTTTACCAACGACTCAAAATACATCTGTAATGCCAAGTAAAGATGGCAATGAGCAAGGTTCAATAGCGACTTTTAGTTATCTTCCTTATGGACTTTTTTCTTGTGTAGGTTATTTTAATCCAACAACAGCACAAGAGAATTTACTCAAAGAAAATGATTTGCAAAAGTTGAAAATTGCTCTTTGGAATGAGATAAATACAAAAAACACTCGTTCAAAAACAGGACAACAATCAAGACTGCTTATAGAGATAGAGTATAATGATGACTATTATAAAATTCCTGATATTGAGTATTCTATAAAATTAAAGAATGAGCAAAAGTTTAAATATAGAGAGTTTAATGATATAAAAGATAGTTTGGATTTTACAAAATTAGAAGAGTTTTTAGATAAATCAGAAAAGTTAATTGAGTGTGTAAATGTGTATATTGATGAATTTTCTTTTAAAAAAGATTTTTTAAAGGTAAAGGAAGAATTAAAGAAAAAAGTTAAATATCTAATTATTAAAGGTAAAAAAATCGAAGAGATTAAAAATGAAGAAACAGGTAATTAAATTTAAGCTAAGTGGAGAGTATGCACTTTTTAAAAAACCTTTTGCCAATAATCAGCCTCAATCATTTGTAATTCCTCCAAAAACTGCAATTTTAGGAATGATTGGGGCAATAATGGGTTGGAAAAAAGAAGAGTATATAGCAAAGCTTTCATTTGCAAAATTCTCTTATGCTGTTAGATTGGTAACTGCTAAGATTAAAAAAGACTTGATAGGGATTAATCTAATGCAGGGGAAAAATGCTAAATTTACTTTTAATGAAAATCCTCTTAAAAATCCACCTGAGAGAGGGCAGAGAAGCCCAACAAGGTTTGAATTTTTAAAAGATATGGAGTGGGAGATATTTTTGATTATTGAAAGTGATGATATTTCAGAAGAGTTGATAGAGAGATTAAAAGATGAAAAGTTTGTTTTTAACCCAAATCTAGGACTACAATCGCTTTTTGCCAATATTGAGTATCAAAAATCTTTTAAAGTTGAATTAGCTATCGATATAGGAGATAATTTATATACCTCTTTTGAAAAAAACTTTATTAAGTTTAAAATCAGAAAACCTGTAACTTTTTATAATGAGTTAATTCCTATCTCTTTTGAAGAAGATAGAAGTTTACCAAAAACAAAAGAGATAATAAGTTTTGTAGGTGATTATGAAATTGAGATAACAAATAAAGATGAGTTAAAAGGAAAGCTCTATCAAGATGAAAACAACAAACTTTATCAGTTCATTTAATCTAATTTCTCACACAGAGCCAAAAAGAAAATTGATAGTGCATTTGGATGAGGTGTATAAAAAAGCAAAAAGTAGGTTTGATGAACTTCGTATTAATTTTGAACTCTTAAATACCTCAAAAGAGGAGTTTGAAGAGATTTTAAAAATAGTTGTCTATTGTCATGATTTTGGAAAAGCTTCTACCTATTTTCAAAATAAGTTAACAAGTGACAACACAACACAAAAGCAGAAACGGTTATCTGAACATGGGTTAATTTCAGCATTTTTGGGCTATTTTGTAGCTACCCAAAAATTTGATAAACGATTGGCTTCTTTTGTATTTATGGCAATAAGGTATCATCATCTTAATTTGGATAACTCTGAAGAGATGCAAAAAGTAAAAGAGGATGATATAGAGAAAGTTTTAGATATTTTTGATGGAATAAAACCAAATAGTGAAGAGATAAATAGAATCTATTACCATTTTTTAGGGATAGAAAATATTACAGCTCAATTTGAGCTATTTTTAAATAATAATTTTTTAGAAGATGAAATAAATATCATAGACCCTTATTTTTTTTGGTATAGAAATGATTATAAAAATAATGATATATTTATCTTTATGTTGCTTTTTTCATTATTGATTTATGCAGATAAACAAGATGCAATATTTAGAGATAAAGAGCTTTTTATATATGATGGGTTGGGGATAGATTCTGATAAGGTAGAGCTATTTAAAAATGCTTATTTTGAGAATAGAGAAAAAACACCTCTTGATAAAACTAGAGAGAAAATTTATCAAAGTTTGATTGATGAGTTTAGTGATAAAGAAGTTAGCTCTAAAAAACTTTTTTTTGTAAAACTTCCAACTGGAGCTGGGAAAACTTTGCTTCTTTATAAATTAGCAATGATGATATATGGGCAAAAAAGGCATCAGAAAGTCTTTTATCTTTTGCCTTTTATTACTCTGATAGAACAAAATGCAAATATTTTAAAAGAGCTGTTGGAATTTATGGATATTGATACCAATGACAATAGAGTATTTTTAGAAAAGCACTCGCTAAGTGGTGAGTTTGAGTTAAATAGTAATGATAATAATGAGTATGATATAGATAAAAAGCAGTTTTTACTAGATACTTTAGATAGTAGATTTGTAGTTACCTCTTTTCATCAGATGTTTTATGGTGTATTTAAAAGGAAAAATGCACTTTTAAAAAGATTTCATCAATTTGCCAATAGTATTATTTTGATTGATGAGATACAGCTTATACCACTTGAACATATGTATGTTATTACTCAATTTTTAAAATTTATGAGTGAGATATTTAATTGTAAAATCATAGTAGCTAGTGCAACTTTTCCAAATATCAAAAAAGATATTTTAAGCAATAGCCATACATTTAAAGAGATAGATAAAATATTGACCAAGCAAGAGATTGATAGCTTTTTTAATAGATATGAGATTAGTATTGATTTTTCCAAAGTCTATTGTGAAGAGAGTTTATATGACAAGATTGATGAAAAGTTAAAAACCAAAAGAGATTTGCTCTTTCGAGTTAATACTGTAAATACAGCCAATGAGATATATGAGTATCTTTTGAATTGTGATAGTGAATATAGTGAAAATAATATATTTTTACTTACAAGTGCAGTAGCCCCAATAGTTAGAAAATATATTATTGAAAAAATAAAAGAAAACTCTAAAAAAGATATAAAGCAGATTGTAGTAGCTACTCAGTTAATTCAAGCAGGAGTAGATATATCACTTGAAGATGGTTTTGAAGAGTTGGCTCCTATAGATTTAATGGTTCAGTCTATGGGGAGAAGAAATAGAAGTGCAGAAAAAGATGATATTGGACGGGCTGACATTATAAAAATAGCAAGAGTTATTAATGGACGAGAGTTTGAAGGTTTTAAAATTTACAATCAATATGATATGAAACAGACAATAGATATATTAAATGATTATAAAACTTTGAGTGAAAAAGAGATATATGAGTATGGGTTACTTGATAGATACTATAATGCACAAGTTGATATACAAAAGATTGATAAAGAGTTTAAAAAGTTAAATTTTAAAAATATTGATGAGAATTTTGTACTTATAAAAGATGCACCACTTAGTTTTAGTTTTTTTATGCCACTAGATGAATATGCAAAATCATTATGGCAACAGTTAGTTGAGCTTGATATTAGAAAAAAAGCAATAAAAAAAGATAGATTTTTTTGGAAAAATATGAAAGAGATAGAGAGTGATTACTCTAAAATAAAAAAGGATGTAAGTCTATATGTTGTAAACCAAAATTTTTATTATTTGGAAAGCAAAAAAGAGATAGCAAATAATATCATTACTGAAAATTTTGATAATGCCCTTGGGATATATTTGGCAACCGAAGATATTTTTGATAAGAAAAAAGGTTTACAGTTAGCAAATTATGTAAAAGATAAAATTGAAGGATTGTTTTGGTAAAAATTACCGGAACTCTAATTTCATACTATTTCATCTGCAAAACCAAACTTTGGCTCCATGCAAACCGCATAAATCTTGAAGACAACTCTGAAGATGTTCGTATCGGTAAGATACTTCATCAAATAAATAAAGATAAAGTCCAAGAAGTCAGCTTTGAAAATATCAAAGTAGATA
>JALVUY010000252.1 GCA_027023665.1 Methanocaldococcaceae archaeon | reverse complement strand
ATATTAAAATTATCCAAAATAAAAGACCCTCCGAAATTTTATAAAATCTAATAAAATCTAAAAATATCAGATTAAAATCCTTTAAATCAAAAAATAAAAATTTTTAGCGAGAGAGGAAAATATAAAAAATAGAAATTACAGAAATAGTATTTAAGATTCCATAAACTAATACGGGGTAGTAAAATGATATACGACACAATAATTATAGGAGCTGGGCCTGGTGGTTTAACAGCAGGAATATACGCAATGAGAGGTAAGTTAAATGCTATATGCATAGAAAAAGAAAATGCTGGAGGTAGAATTGCAGAGGCGGGGATTGTTGAGAATTATCCTGGATTTGAAGAAATTAGGGGATTTGAATTAGCTGAAAAATTTAAAAATCACGCTGAAAAGTTTAAACTACCTATAATATATGACGAAGTTATTAGGATAGAGACTAAAGAAAAACCCTTCAAAGTTATTACAAAAAATTCAACTTACGAAACTAAAACTATCGTTATAGCCACAGGAACAAGACCTAAAAAGTTAGGTTTAAATGAGGATAAGTTTATTGGTAAGGGCGTTAGTTATTGCACTATGTGTGATGCCTTTTTTTATTTAAATAAGGAGGTAATTGTTATTGGGAGAGATACTCCAGCAATAATGAGTGCTATAAATTTAAAAGACATTGCTAAAAAAGTTACTGTAATTACTGATAAATCAGAACTAAAAGCAGCAGAGCCTATAATGTTAGATAAACTTAAAGAGGCTAATAATATTGAAATAATATACAATGCAAAACCTTTAGAAATTATTGGAAATGAAAAGGCAGAGGGTGTAAAAATATTAGTCAATGAAAAAGAAGAGATTATAAAAGCTGATGGAATATTTATAAGTTTAGGACACATACCAAATACTGAATTTTTAAAAGATAGTGAAATAGAATTAGATAAAAAAGGGTTTATTATAACAGACAAAAATTGCAAAACGAATATAGATGGAATTTATGCTGTGGGGGATGTTAGAGGAGGAGTTATGCAAGTAGCTAAGGCTGTTGGAGATGGATGTGTTGCTATGGCAAATGTAATTAAATATCTACAAAGCTTAGAGTAATAAAATGATTAAATAAAATTAAAAAATGATTCATACAAGGAATGTTTTTATAGAATATGACGGCTCTCCGCCCTAAAGGGCGGTGCTTTCTTAGCAACAGTTTATGGTAAATTAAAAATTAAATAGAAGGATTTAAAGAAATTATTAGAGGTTGGGATAATTATGGAAATTATTTTTAGGGGTGCGGCATTAGAGGTTGGTAGAAGTTGCATTGAAATAAAAACCGATAAAAGTAAAATATTATTAGATTGCGGAGTTAAACTTGGAAAAACTATTGAATACCCAATATTAGATGAATCTATAAGAGATGTTGATAAAGTTTTTGTCTCTCATGCTCACTTAGATCATTCTGGGGCTTTGCCAATACTATTTCACAAAAAAATAGATGTTCCAGTAGTAACAACAGAATTAACAAAAAAAATAATTAAAATTTTGTTAAAGGATATGGTTAAAATTGCTGAATTTGAAAATAAAAAAATTTTATTTAACAATCATGATGTGAAGGAAACTATAAGACATACAATTCCTTTAAATTACAAAGATAAAAAATACTATAAAGATTTTTCATACGAATTTTTTAATGCTGGACATATTCCTGGGAGTGCCTCAATTTTGTTAGAGTATGAGGAGAAAAATAAAACTATACTTTATACTGGAGATATAAAGTTAAGAAATACAAGATTATCAAAAGGGGCTGATTTAAGTTATATAAAAGATGATATTGATATTTTAATTATAGAATCAACCTATGGAAATAGTATCCATCCAGATAGGAAGGCCGTTGAATTATCATTTATAGAAAAAATTAAGGAAATATTATTTAAAGGAGGAGTAGTCTTAATTCCAGTATTTGCTGTTGATAGGGCTCAAGAGATTTTATTAATATTGAATGACTATAATATTGATGCTCCTATTTACTTAGATGGAATGGCGGTTGATGTAACCAAATTGATGCTTAAATATAAAGAGCTATTAAATGAAGAGTATAAATTGGAAGAATGTTTAAAAAATGTTAAATTAATTGAAAAGTCAGAAGATAGAGTTAAGGCAGTCAAAAATCTATCAAAAAATGGGGGAATTGTTATAACAACTGCTGGAATGTTAGATGGAGGACCAATACTATATTATTTAAAATTATTCATGCATGATCCAAGGAATGCTCTATTATTAACAGGTTATCAGGTTAGAGATTCTAATGGTAGACATTTAATTGAAACTGGAAAAATATATATTGGAGAAAATGAGGTTAAACCAAACTTAGAGGTTTGTTTATATAACTTCTCATGCCATGCTGGAATGGATGAACTACATGAAATAATTAAAAAGGTAAATCCAGAGTTGTTAATTATACAGCATGGAGAGGAAACTCAGGCAACAGTATTAAGAAACTGGGCTTTGGAGCATGGATTTGATGCAATAGTTCCAAAATTAGGAGAGAAGATAAGATTATAGTATTAAATTATTTTTTAGTTTTTATTTTTGTCTTAAATTTCTTAAAATGTAAAAAATACTTGGTGTGGATATGTTAGGACTTAAAATTGAGACAGCATTAAAATACAATGAAAATTTAAAAAAATATGTCTATAAAAAAGGGGATAAACTTAGGATAGATTTTAAAAATAAAGATGCTTTAGTAGAATACAATAAAACTATTTTAAAAGTTTTATTTAATTTAGATGTAGAATTTCATAAAGAGGGGCTTATTCCTACACCAATAAACAGATATTACTTTATAAAATCTACTTTTGAAACATTATATAGATTGGGAATAAAAAAACCTAAAGTTTTAGAGATAGGAACAGGACATTCAGCAATAATTTCTCTATTAATAAAAAAGTTTTACGATGCTGATGTATATGCTACAGAAGTTGATGAAGAATTTTTAAAATTTGCTAAAAGAAACATTGAAAAAAATAAATTAGATATAAAACTTATAAATTCTAAGGGAAAAATTATTGATGGAATAGAAGAAATTAAAGGTAAAAAATTTGATTTAATTATATCCTATCCTCCATTTTATTCAAAAAATTCTGTAAGTAGTGGGAGAAAATTTGGAGGAGCTAAGGCAAAGAGCGTTGAATTGATAGGTAGAGGTAAGTATGGAGAGGAATTTTCATTTAGAATAATTGAAGAAGGTATTAATTTTTTAAATAAAAAAGGAGTAATTTCTTTAATGATGCCAAAAAAACCTGAGAAAAGGAGAGAGTTAATAATTGAAAAAATGAAAAATATTAACTTAGATGTGGAAGTTGATGAAATAAAAACAGGAAATAGATTAAGATATGTAATTAAAGGAATAAAAGAGTAAAGGGGATAGAATGTTAATTATACTAAAATTGGGAGGAAGTATTTTATCAAATAAAAATATTCCTTACTCAGTTAATTGGGATAATCTTGATAGAATATCGAGAGAAATAAAAAATGCCTTAGATTATTACAAAAGCCAAAATAAAGATATAAAGTTAATATTAGTCCATGGCGGTGGCTCTTTTGGGCATCCTGTCGCTAAAAAATACTTAAAAAATGAGAATGACAAAAAAACATTTGTAAATATGGAAAAAGGTTTCTGGGAAATTCAAAGGGCTATGAGAAGATTTAACAATATAATTATAGACACTTTACAGAGTTATGACATTCCTGCAGTTTCTATACAGCCATCTTCATTTGTTGTCTTTGGAGATAAATTGATTTTTGACACTTCGGCAATAAGAGAGATGATTAAAAGAGATTTAATTCCAGTAGTTCATGGAGATATAGTAGTTGATGACAATAATAACTATAAAATTCTATCTGGCGATTATATAGTTCCGTATTTATCTAAGGAGTTAAAAACTGACGTAATACTCTACGCTACTGATGTTGATGGTGTATTGATAAACAACAAACCTATAAAAAGGATTGATAAAAATAACATTCATCAAATCTTAGAATATTTAAAGGAATCTAATAAAATAGATGTTACTGGCGGAATGAGATACAAAATAGAGACAATTATGAAAAATAAATGTAAGGGAATTATATTTAATGGAAATAAAGTAAATAATATTTATAAATCTTTGTTGGGCATAGTGGAAGGAACTGAAATAGATTTTTTAGAAATACCATAGATAGATACAATTGACAATAGTTTAAGTTAGTCTACCTTCACAAGTTTTATATTCATTCCAAGACCTTGATTTTTAGCTTCTAAATACAGTTTGTAGGGGTCTGTCCAATATAGACAAATATAGACAAATGTCCATATTGGACTTGGGTGTCATCAACCTCGCCTCCCTCCGGGTTCATTGGGAGGCTCTTCATCAGTCTCTGCCCCTGTCGAGGGGACCCCAACTCTTCCCACTGGTTAAATTCGATAATAACTACCCCTCTTGGGACTCCATTTCACTCCCGCATCTGGGGCAATTATAATTTCTATTTCTTATATATACTCACATATAAATCTTTCGGTAATGAAAATCTATAAATGTCTATATTCGCCTGTGGAAAATTAAACAGTTCCAAACGGCTACAGCTATATCTTGGATAGCTAAACCCGTAGAGTCAAATATTGTTATTTCGTCTTCCCTTTCTCTACCTTTCTTATGACCTATGATTATTTCTCCAATTTCTCCATATATTTTGTCTTTTGTGATCTCTTTGTTTGAGAGAGGAACATTTGTCTCTCCACTGTGGCTTGCTTGTTCATAATCATCTACAACTATTTTATCAGCTTTAAGTAGTACAGTACTTTCAAGTTATTTTAAAATAATTAATTAAATATTAAAAAATTAAAAAATAAGTAAAGAGTAAAATAAAATTTAGTCACCTTTACCTTCAATTTCTATGACTTTTACATATATTGGATGCTCTTTTAATTGCTCATAAACTTTTTGAGCGGCTCTTCTGGATCTTGCAAGCATGACAAAGGCAATATCTCCTTGATATCTTGCTTCTGTAAAGGATATTATATCTCCTCTTGCGATACCTTCTCCAATAATTCTTCTAATTAAATCTTCATATTTAGTAGCGTGTTTTTCAGGAATATTTAGTAAGATTCCATAAATCATTATTTCACCACCTTATAATTTTTATTCTGAAGTTTTTAATATTCCTAATGTGTCATTTGCCTTTTTTGCAATGTCTAAGTCAAACAGTGCGATTGTTGGCAATAACCAAGAGAACCAAAATCTTGGCTCTCCATCCTTAGTTTCTCCGTAGTATGCAAATGACAATCTACCAAAACCTGTTTCTTTTTCAACTTTTCTCGCACTTCTTAAAAATCTCCTTGCAATGTTTGGAAGTTCTTCATAACTGTAGGGCTTACCGCCAACACCATTCTGCATATACAATTCTGAACTAATTCCAACATTTTTTATAGCTTTTATTAAGTTTCCTAATTTATTCTTTTTAAAGAATGCCAACAATAAAGAAGCTGCGGGAACTCTCAAAACTTCAAGATTTTGTCCGTCTTCATCTCTCAACTGACAAACTATATATGCTCTACCCATTTCCATCTCAATATGTGCATATAATTCCCTATTCTTTGGTAACTCTTCAAGAACTTCAATAACCTCATACTCCTTTCCATCCTTTGTAAATTTATCTCCAGCCTTTCTTTCATCTAATTCTACAGTAAAGTATGTCTCTTTACCATCAATCTTACCAAATATTAAATCAAATCCCCATTTTTTCAATGACTTTAATTTGAACTCTCTTTCTCTTTCAGGATTCCCAAGAGTTTCAAAAACTAAAGTATTTACAACTTCAACTTCTTTTGCATCAACAACCAATATATCACCTTTTATTGAATTTTATTAATTAAATTTT
>JALVUY010000251.1:2682-5922 GCA_027023665.1 Methanocaldococcaceae archaeon | reverse complement strand
ATTAATGAGTATTGGATTGAAGATAACTTCAATAATCCAGTTGATATGTCGTTTGCAGGAGGAGATGGAAGTTATAATCATATAGATTACATTTCATTTTCATTTTTTGGAGTAGGAGCAGTTAGTTTCATTCATAAAATTGGTGAAAAAATAAAAAAAGCAAAAGATTCTTATGTTTTTGACATTACACATCCATTAGAAATTGAATCTAAATTAAGGACATATATGTTAACTTTAGAGTTAAAAGTTGCTTTATATACTCTTAAAAATTACGAAATTGATTACTATATAATAGATGGCTCATTATTTTCACTGTTAATCTTTGCAAAAGCAAATATTGAGAGAAGAAATATAGATAAGTTTATTCAAATATATAATGAGTATAAAAAAGAATTAAATGAAAAAATAGAGGAAGAAATAGAAACTGGTAACATTGGAGTTATATCAAAAGATTTAGACTTTGAAAAAGATGATACGATATTAATTGAACATGCTGAGTATATATTAACATTATCCAAGATTTTAAAAGAATTTAAAGATAAGTTAATTGGTATTTCAAAATCTTCCAAAATAAATCTTTACTTCAATGCGGATATTCCAGATATTGCTATTTTTACAAAATTCACAAATAAATCAGGATATTCTCCTCAAATAAATTTTATAGAAACGATTGGAGAACATAAAGGAGAAAGTCATAGTCAATTAAGTAGTGTAATAAAGGGAATAAAGTTCATAAATGAATTTGGAGGAAATATTGATACTACCTATATACAGTTTGTTAGATTAGAAGATAACTGTGGAGTTGTAGGATTAACAAGTTTCAATAAGATAGATAATAAATTATTATCATCCCTAAAACAAATATCGATTAATGGCTATCCGTATATATTAAAAAAAGCACATGAAACTGTTGAAATAACTAATAAATATTTACAAAAAGGAGCTAAGCTTTTAAATATTGATGATCCTGTTGCAAGGCATATATTAAATAAGAGAAAAAAAACTTAAATTAATTTTAAATTAAAAACTCTATTGGAGGGATTTAATATGAGATATCTAATAACAACTGCTTTGGCATATACGAATGGGCCATTACACTTAGGTCATGCAAGAAGTACTTATATTCCAGCGGATATTATGTATAAATACTTAAAATTAAAAGGAGAAGAGGTTATACACATAGGAGGAACAGACAATCACGGAGTTCCTATTGTATTAACTGCTGAAAAAGAAGGTACAACTCCTGAAAATATCGTTGAAAAATATCACAATGAGATTAAAGAGGATTTAGATTCTTTGGGAATTGAGTTTGATGCTTTTGGGAAAACACACAGTGAGATACATATAAAAACTGCTCAAGAGTTTTTTTTAAAGTTAAAAGAGAATGGATATATTTATGAGAAGGAGATAGAGCAATTTTACTGTGAAAATTGTAAAAAATTTCTGCCAGATAGATATGTTGAAGGAATCTGTCCATACTGTGGAGGAGAAGCAAGAGGAGACCATTGTGAAGTTTGTGGGAGACATTTGGAGCCTTATGAGTTAAAGGATCCATACTGTGTTATATGTAAAGGAAAACCAGTTATTAAAAAGACAAAACATTATTTCTTTAAATTAAGTGCTTTAAAAAAAGAATTAGAGGAATATATTAAAAATTCTGAAGAAATGCCTGAACACGTTAAAAATATGGCGTTAAATTGGATTAAAGAGTTGCACGATTGGGATATATCAAGGGATTTAGATTGGGGTGTGCCAATTCCAGGAACCAATCAAGTAATGTATGTTTGGTTAGAGGCACCTATTGGTTATATCTCATTTACAAAGATGTTAGGGGATGTTTGGAAAAAATATTGGTTGGAAAAAGATACAAAGATTTATCACTTTATTGGAAAAGATATTACTGTTCATCATGCAGTATTTTGGCCAGGTATGTTAATAGCTCATGGAGAGTATAATCTACCAACATCTGTAATTAGTGGAGGTTATCTAACCTTAGAAGGAAAAAAGATGAGCACTAGTAAAAAGTGGGTTATTTGGATTAAAGATTTCGTTAAATATTTTGATGCAGACTATTTGAGATACTATTTAATAATGTCCGCCCCTTTATTTAAAGATTGTGATTTTTCATTTGATGAATTTAAAAATAAGATTAATAATGAACTTATAAATATAATTGGAAACTTTACACATAGAGTTTTAACATTTACGCATAGAAAGTTTAAAAAGGTTCCAATAGTAGATGAAGAGAGATTAAAAGAGGATGATAAAAAGTTATTACAAAAATGTGAAGAGACAATTGATTTGGTTGATAAAAATATAAGGAGTTTTAAATTTAGAGATGCCTTAGTTAATATATTGCATCTTGCTATTGAGGGGAATAGTTACTTCCAAAAGATGGAACCATGGGCTGTAGAGGATGAAAAAAGATTGGAGGAAATATTATATACCTGCTGCAAAGTGGTTAAAATCTTAGCTTATTTATTGTATCCATATATGCCTAAAAAGTCTCTTGCTTTATTGGATTTAATGAATGAAGAACTTGATTTAAATTTAAGAGGAAACGAACTCAAAAAACCAAAAATTATATTTAAAAAGATAGATGATAAAAAGATAGAAGAGATGAAGAAAAATCTCTATAAAAATAAAGAAAAAGAAGAAAATGAGGGAGAAAAAATGGAACAAATTGATATAAGTTACTTAGAAAAAATTGATTTAAGAGTAGGAGAAGTTGTTGAGGCTGAAGATATTCCTAAATCAAAAAAACTTTTAAAATTAGTTGTTGATTTAGGGGATGAAAAGAGACAAATTGTTTCAGGAATTAAGAATTATTATAAGCCTGAAGAATTAATTGGAAAAAAAGTAATTGTCATATGTAACTTAAAACCTGCCAAGTTGTGTGGAGTTGTATCTGAAGGAATGATATTAGCGGCTGAAGATGATGAAGGAAAAGTTTGTCTATTAACAGTTGATAAAGATATAAAAGCAGGCAGTAAAGTAAGATAAAAATAATAAAACCGGCGATCACGCTGGGATGCTCCACCCCATATTGACGCAGGGAAAACGAACTTCCCGAAATTTGCGTACCCAGCACCACGAATGCCAGAACAACGGCCATCAAGGCTTCCCCGGCTATCAATCCGGAGGAAATGAGTACCCCGATATTTTCCGCCCGTGATTTCTGGGAAATGGAAAATTTTTCTTTTTTCATTGCCAGGTCCAGCAACCATCTACTAATGCCAC
>JALVUY010000251.1:0-2672 GCA_027023665.1 Methanocaldococcaceae archaeon | reverse complement strand
TCTCTTTTTTGTTAATAGTTATCTTTAATTTATTGTCTTTTTCAACTTTTCCAATTACATAAGCATTGCTTAGTTTATTGAGAACTTTATCTTTGTTTTCCTCACTAACAGCTAATATAATTCTTCCAGATGTTTCAGAAAACAGTAATATATCTTCTCTTAAATTATTTTTATTGTATTCAGTTAAATCTACATTTAAGCCAACATTGTTTATTATAGCCATCTTTGCTAATGCTACAGCCAATCCTCCTCTTGAACAATCTACTGCCTCATTGACTAAACCTTCCTTTATAACTTCCCTTACTTCAGAATATATTTTCTTTTCCTTCTCTAAATCAACTCTTGGAACTTTTCCATCTTCAGTATTATGTATAACTTTGTAGTATTCACTACCTCCCATCTCATCTTTAGTTTCATTAGTTATAATTAAAATGTCTCCTTCTTTTATCTTGTTAAATAATGAAGGAACTTTTTCAACATTTTCTATTTTACCGAGGACAAATATTGCAGGAGTTGGATTTATTGGATGTTCTTTTCCATTAATAATTGTCTCATTGTATAAACTTACATTTCCTCCAACAACTGGAATTTCAAAGAATTCTGCCGCATCTGATAAACCTCTAATACATTCTGATAGTTGCCAGAATCTCTCTGGTTTTTCAGGATTTCCAAAGTTTAAATTATCGAGCATTGCTATAGGCTCTGCTCCAACTGTTGCTAAATTTCTTACAGCTTCAGCAACTGCATTTACAGCCCCTACATAAGGATTTAACTTACAGTATCTTGAATTACAGTCGGTAGTTAATGCTATACCCATTGGATATACTTTGTTTATCCTTAACACAGCTGCATCTTTTCCTGGCTTTATAACAGTTCTAATTTGAACATCGTAATCATACTGCTGATATATCCACTCTTTTGAACAGATATTAGGACTTTCGAGCAATTTTAACAATACTTCGTTTAAATCCTTAGGCATTTTTATTTTTTCTTTATCATCTTCTTTTTCTTTAATATCCTCTCTTCCCTCTCTATCATATAGTGGAGCTTCACATAATAAATCCAATGGCAAATCAACTACAACCTTTCCTTTGTATTTTGCTATAATTCTCTTTTCAGGAATAGTTTTTCCAATAACTGATGCAGGTAGTTCATATTTTTTAAAGATTTCAATTATTTCTTCTTCACTACCTGGCTCTACAGCCAATAACATTCTCTCCTGACTTTCAGAAACCATAATTTCGTAAGGAGTTAGAGGCTCTCTCAATACAACATTTTCTAAGTAGAGTTCGCAACCAACTCCTCCACCGTAGCACATTTCAGATGAAGCTCCTGAAAGTCCTGCCGCTCCTAAATCTTTCATAGCTTTAACTTTTCCTGTTTTCACAGCCTCTAAGACAGCATCAATTAAACATTTTTCAGCGAATGCATCACCAACCTGAACACAAGGTCTTTCTTCCTCACTCTCTTCAGTTAAATCTTTTGACGCAAATGAAGCTCCTCCTATTCCGTCCCTACCTGTAGAGCCAACTAATATTAAAGACAAACCTGGTTCTTTGGCTTTTCCTGTAATGATTTCATTTTCTTTAACTAAACCTACACAAACGACATTCACTAAGTTGTTGTAATCAAAGGAACTGTCAAATTCACACTCTCCACCAACAGTCGGGACTCCTATTCTGTTTCCATAATCACCTATTCCCCTAACAACTCCATCAATTAGCCATCTAACTTTATCTCCTTCTTTTCCATTAATATCTCCAAATCTTAAAGGATCCATTAAAGCTATAGGCTTTGCTCCCATTGACAAAACATCTCTAACTATTCCACCCACTCCAGTAGCAGCTCCATTGTAAGGATCTATATATGAAGGGTGATTATGGCTTTCCATAGCTATTGCCAAGCATATATCATCCTTTAATCTAATTACTGCGGCATCGTCTCCAATTCCGACAACAATGTTTTTCTGAGTTTTTTCATTGATTGTCTTAGCAAACATCCTTAATAATTTTTTTGAAGTTCTATATGCACAATGCTCACTCCAAAGATTTTCAAACATTGCCAACTCTATGTGGTTAGGTTTTCTCCCTAAAACTTTCTCTATATATTTTAAATCGTTCTCGTCCATAGTTGCACCTTTATTAGGTAGTTATGTGTAAAAGAGTATGATAAGAAGTTATTTAAATCATTTATTTTTATTCACTAAAAATTTCATCATCTTTAAAGAATAGTTTTATTTCTCTTTCGGCACTCTCTTTAGAGTCTGAAGCATGAATTACATTGTCAGGAGTAGTTAGTGCAAAATCGCCTCTTATAGTTCCGGGTTCTGCTTCAGATGGATTAGTTTTTCCTATCATCTTTCTAACAACTGATATAGCATTTTCTCCTTCTATAACCATTGCAACAATTCTTCCAGAAGTCATAAAATTTATTAATTTTTCAAAAAATTCTTTCCCTTTGTGTTCTTCATAATATTTTTCAGCCATTTCTCTATCCAATTTAATCATCTTCATAGCAACAATTTCTAAGCCCTTATTTTCAAACCTTTCTATAATTTTTCCTATTAATTTTCTCTTTACAGCATCTGGTTTTATAGCCACAAATGTTCTTTCTTTCATAGTAATCACATTATTTTTTATTATTTTTTAACTTATAGTTTAATTATATTTTAC
>JALVUY010000250.1:18790-22992 GCA_027023665.1 Methanocaldococcaceae archaeon | reverse complement strand
GCATTTATTTCTTCCTTTGGTAAAATGTCTTTTAATTTTTTAATTTCAATTTCCTTTATATTGTTTTCTTTTAGATATTTTGTGATCTTTTTTTCTGGGAAATCGTCTTCATTAACTACATTAACAATTTTTTTAACCTTCTCATCAATATCCACTAATCCCTTACCTTTTAACCATAAAGAAACTCTCAATATCTTCTCTTTTGGCAAATATTTTTCTAATTCCTCTAAATTAAATTCATCTCTATTTTTTTCTTGAAAAATTTTTAATAACCTTTTTTCATCTATGTGCAACTCCATAACTCTCACCATTTTTATAATAAGTAAGACAAATTAAACATTGAGGAGATAAACATAATATCTTTATACAGATTACCTAACAACATTAACATTAAACTATATTTCGTTATATTTTTTATTTTTTTAGTTAAATCAAAATTCTTTAATATAGAGGGATTTTTATGTTGAACGATATTAGAATAATAGATGAGATTTACAAAGAAGGACATTTATTTGCACGATATGGAATCTACTTAAAGAAAAAATTTAAAGAAAAAATTTTTAAGATTCCAGTAGATATTGGTCTTGGATGTCCTCACAAAAAAAATGGTGGTTGTATTTTTTGTTCAGAGATGGGGAGACCTATATCAGTTAAATACTGTGATGTAAAAATTCCATTAAAAGAGCAAATTGAAAAACAGATGATAAATCAAAGTAAAAAAGGTTTTGAAAAGTTTTATATTTATTTTTATCCAGGAACTAACACCTATGCCCCTATTGAAAAATTAAAAGAAATTTGGGACTTTTGTTTATCTTATAATAATGTTATTGGATTATCAATAGGAACGAGACCAGATTGTTTAGAGAAGGAAAAACTTGATGTTTTATCTGAATATGTTGAAAATGGCTATGATATTTGGATAGACTTAGGAATACAGAGTATGCATCAAAAAACACTTGATATATTAAATAGAGGACATAAAGTTTCAGATATTATAAAAGCAATAAAAGAATGCCACAAAAGAAAAATAAAAGTTTGTGGGCATATTATTTTAGGCCTTCCAAATGAGACATGGAATGAAATGATGGAGACAGCAAAAATTCTTTCTTTATTTGAGATTGATGCCGTTAAAATATATCCATTAGTAGTTGTTAAAGGAACAAAATTAGAGGAAATTTATTGGAGAGGAGAATATAGGACTTTAGATGAAAAACAGTATGTAAATTTAGTTTGTGACTTTTTGGAACATCTTTCCCCTTATGTGCTAATTCAAAGATTATCAAAGGACAAAGTTCCAGATAGTATTAAAGTTTCTCCAGAGTGGAGTTTAAATAGATTTAAAATTATGAATAAAGTCAATGAGGAATTTAAAAAAAGATGTAGTAGGCAGGGAGCAAAATATAAGTAAATTTAATAATTAAGGATAAGAAATAAAAATAACTTAAATTATCTTAAGAATAATTTTAAATATTGTAATTAGGATTATAAAAGTCTTTTTTCTTCGTTTTTGGCATGATATTCTTTTATAATTAATTTTATAGGATTTTATGAATTTTAGAATATTTTATTGTCCATAACATTATTCATAATTCGAATTTTGCACCCTTAAAAATATAATCGAACGAAATGCGAACCGTTAAGTTATTATATAATGATGATTGAAATAATAATTGATACTAATATTAAAAATAAATTCTTAGGTGATACTATGAAAGCAGATGCAGTAAAAATAGCAGATGGAGTATATTGGGTGGGGGTTTTAGATTGGGATATAAGAATGTACCACGGATATACATTAAAAGGAACTACATACAACGCATATTTAGTCTTTGGAGATGAGAAAGTTGCTTTAATAGACAACACATACCCAGGAACCTCTGCTCAAATGTGGGGGAGAATAAAAGACGCTTTTGAAAAAGAAGGAAGAGAATTTAAAATTGATGTAATTGTTCAAAACCACGTAGAGAAAGATCACAGTGGAGCATTACCTGAAATTCACAAAAAATTCCCAGATGCACCAATATACTGTACTGAAGTAGCGGTTGAAGGTCTTAAAAAGCACTACCCATCATTAAAAAATGCTCCTTTCAAAGTAGTTAAATCATTAGATACTGTTGATTTAGGAGGAAAAACTTTAACATTCTTAGAAGCTCCTCTATTACACTGGCCAGACAGTATGTTCACCTTCTATAACGAAGGAGGAATATTATTCTCAAATGATGCATTTGGACAGCACTTATGCTTCCCAAGTTACATGAGATTTGACAAGGATATTCCAGAATATGTTTTAATGGACGCTAATAAAAAGTTCTATGCAAACTTAATAACTCCATTGTCAAAACTCGTATTGAAGAAATTTGATGAAGTTATTAAGTTAGGATTGTTAGAAAAAATAAAAATGATTGCTCCGTCACACGGGCAAATATGGACAGATCCAATGAAAGTAATTAAAGCATATCAGGACTTTGCTACTGGTAAAGCCGCTAAGGATAAAGCAGTTATTGTCTATGACACAATGCACTACTCAACACAAAAGATGGCTCATGCATTTGCAGAAGGATTAATGAGCGAAGGTATTGAGGTAGTAATGTACTACTTACATCATGATGAAAGAAGTGAGATTGTTAAAGATATATTAGACGCTAAGGCAGTTCTCTTTGGAATTCCAACAATCTACGATGAGCCATATCCATCAATTGGAGATTTAATTTACTACTTAAAAGGTCTCAAATTTAATAGAACTGGATTTAAGAGATTGGCAATTGCCTTTGGTTCAATGGGTGGAGAAGGAGGAGCTGTTAAGAAGATTGCTGAGGAGTTAGCAAACTGTGGATTTAATGTTATTGATCAGTATGAATTATACTATGTCCCAACAGAAGATGAATTAACCAATTGCTACAACATGGGTAAAGAGTTGGCTAAAAAGATTAAAGAGTTGAAGATTGAATAAATCTTAAATCTTTAATTCTATTCTTTTTATTTTTTAGACATACATATTTGTATATGCACATATATTACTCAAATAATTTTTGTTTATTTTCTATATATCTTTACTTATTCATTTATTCATTTGATTATTTAAAATCCAATATTAGAGAAAATGTATCATAAACAAAATAACTAATGACCATATAAAAATAAAATTTCTCTATAAAAAAGTAAAATAATAACAGTAATTAATAATTATAGTAATTAATTGGTGATATTTTGGTGGAAATAATTAAGTGGAGTAAAGATCTTGAAACAGGAATTAAAGCATTTGATGATGAGCATAAGTTTTTAGTAAAAACACTAAATGAAATTTATACATTATTATTGGAAGGAAAAAAAGATGAGGCTAAAGAATTACTAAAAAAGAGAGTTGTAAATTATGCAGCAAAGCATTTTAAACATGAAGAAGAAGTTATGAAAAAATATGGTTATCCTGATTTAGAAAGACATAGGAAAACTCATGAGATTTTCGTTAAAACAGTTATTGAAAAACTTCTTCCAAAAATTGAAAATGGCTCTGATGATGATTTTAGAACGGCTCTATCCTTTTTAGTAGGATGGCTCACTATGCACATAGCAAAACCCGATAAAAAATATGGAGAGTGGTTTAAAGAGAAAGGTATTGTTATCGATGACGAAATGGTGGATATTGACTAAAATTTGAATTAATCCACTAAATATTTTACGAACTTCGAACCGATAGTGTTATATATCGTGATTACATAGTATAACTATAGAAAATTAATAAAAAGTTAATAAAAATGATGTCAGGTGAGATGATGGAGTTAGAGTTAATAAATGAACACAAAATTGGTATAACAAAAGGTACAGAGTTAGAGAAAGAAGTTCAAGCAAACTTTGAAGGAGAGTGTAAAGAAGTTGGTTTATACTTAGCTATGGCAAGACAGGCACAAAGAGAAGGATTACCAGAGGTTGCAGAAGTTTTAATAAGAATTGCAATGGAAGAAGCTCAACACGCTGCACACTTTGCAGAAATGAATGGATTGATTTCAGAAAACTTAAAAGAGAATATTGAAATGATGTTAAAAGGAGAATGTATGGCTAATAAAGAGAAGAAAGCAGCAGCAACAAAAGCAAAAGAATTAGGAATTGACCCTGCTCACGACTTCTTTGACGAATCAAGTAGAGATGAAGCAAGACATGCAAAAATGTTAAAAGGAATATTAGAAAGATACTTTAAATAAATTAAA
>JALVUY010000250.1:0-18780 GCA_027023665.1 Methanocaldococcaceae archaeon | reverse complement strand
TTATTTTTAAAAGAAAAATAAACTTTATTTTATTTGTTCTAAAATAATAGCTGGACAAATCTTTTTTATTCCTTCAATTTTTCCAATCTTATTAAAAATTAAATCAGAAAACTCTTTCCCATCTTTAGCCCAAATCTCTGCCATTATCATATGGTCTCCTGTAGATGTAAAGACCTTTTTAACTTCCTTAAATTTGCAGAGTTCATGTGCCACACTTAAAAATTTATCTGGTTCAGTGTCAAAACCTGTTAGTGCTACAACATTGTATCCTATTTTTGAGGGGTCAATTATGGCAGTGTATCCTTTAATAACACCCTCCTCTTCTAATTTTTTTACTCTTTTTCTTATGGAACTTTCACTAGTTCCTAATTCTCTTGCTATGTCAGTGTATGACTTTCTTCCATCTTTTATAAGAATTTCAATAATTTTTAAATCTTTTTCATCCATAATATCACCGAATTTCGGACAATAATAACATTTATTAATATCATAAATATACTAAACTATATAAAAATTTTGGGGTATAAAAATGGCTGTCAAAATTATAGTAAATAAAGAAAAATGTATAGGATGTGGGAGATGTTATGATGTTTGCCCAAAAGGTCCATTGATTTGGAAAAAAGATGAAAATGGAAAATACTACGCTTATGATGTTGAATACTGCCACAACTGCAAATTTTGTGCTGGAAGATGTCCCACAAACGCTATATTAGTTAAAGTAGTCAATTCAAAAAAATAATAATATAACCCGTTAAAGATTTATTTTTGCTCTATTTTAGAAAATATATCGTCTAATGCATTAATTAAACTATCAATATGCTCTTTTTCCACTATTAATGGTGGTAAAAATCTTAAAACTACATCAGATGTACAATTAATTAAAAATCCTTTTTCAAGCATTTTTTTAACGATTTCAGAACCATTAAATTCAAGTTCAGTTCCAATCATTAAACCTAAACCTCTAACCTCTTTTATAAAATCATATTTTTCTTTAAGTTTTTTAAGTTTTTGAATGAAATAATCTCCTTTTTCTATAACTTTATTGTCCTTAATTAACTCCTCTATAACCTCTACTGAAGCCAATGCCGCTGAACATGCTAAAGGATTACCTCCAAAGGTTGTTCCGTGGTCTCCATAGTTTAAAGATTTTGCTATTTCTTCTTTTAAAATTACAGCCCCAATAGGAACTCCTCCTCCAAGTGCCTTAGCCAAAGTTACTATATCTGGTTTAACTCCATAATGCTCGTAGGCAAACATTTTTCCAGTTCTACCCATACCACACTGAACCTCATCAAAAATTAAAACAATATTTTTATCATCACATAAATCCCTAACACCCTTTAAATAATCTTTATCAGCTACATGTATTCCTCCTTCTCCTTGAACTGGCTCTACTATTATGGCACAGGTTTTATTTGTTATACTTTCTTTTAATGCTTCTAAGTCATTGAAAGGCACATACTTAAATCCTTGAGAAAGTGGATGAAATCCTTCTTGATACTTAGGTTTTGGAGTAGCCGCCAATGTCGTTAAAGTTCTACCGTGAAACGCATTGTACATACTAATTATTTCTCCACCATCTTTTCCTAAAACTTTTGATGCATACTTTCTTGCGAACTTTATGGCCCCTTCATTAGCCTCAGCTCCACTGTTGCAGAAAAATGCCTTATCTAATCCACTCAACTCTACCAATTTTTTAGCAAGTTTTATTTGAGGAATTGTGTAGTATATATTGGATGTATGGATTAAAGTTTCTGCCTGCTTTTTTATTGCCTCAACAACTTTTGGATGGCAGTGTCCAACATTATTAACTCCAATTCCTGCTAAAAAGTCATAATATTTTTTTCCTTCAATGTCATAAACCTCTATTCCTCTACCTTTGACTAAAACAACAGGCAACCTTCCGTATATTTGAAGATGATACTTTTTTTCCAATTCTATCCAGTTCTCATTCATTTAATCACCATAAAATTTATTGGTAAATTTTTATATTAGGTGGGGTATTTATCATTATTGTGCTATATAATTACTATCAATAAAAATTAAAATTGGTGAGAGTTATGCATAAAATATGCGTTATAGAAGGGGATGGGATAGGCAAGGAGGTAATTCCTGCTACAATAAAGGTTTTAGAAGCTACAGGGTTACCATTTGAGTTTGTTTATGCAGAAGCAGGAGATGAAGTTTATAAAAGAACTGGAAAGGCTCTTCCAGATGAAACTATTGAAATTGCATTAGATTGCGATGCTGTGTTATTTGGAGCTGCTGGAGAGACTGCGGCAGATGTTATTGTAAAATTAAGGCATATCTTAGATACATATGCCAATGTAAGACCAGTAAAAGCATACAAAGGAGTTAAATGCTTAAGGCCAGATATTGATTATGTTATTGTTAGAGAAAATACTGAAGGGCTTTACAAAGGAATTGAGGCAGAGATAGATGAGGGAATAACAACTGCCACAAGAGTTATAACTGAAAAGGCATGCGAGAGAATATTTAGATTTGCCTTTAATTTAGCAAGGGAAAGGAAAAAAATGAGTAAAGAAGGAAAAGTAACCTGTGCCCATAAAGCAAATGTTTTAAAAATAACTGATGGTTTATTTAAGAGAGTATTTTACAAAGTTGCTGAGGAATATAAGGATATAAAAGCAGAAGACTGCTATATAGACGCTATGAACATGTATATAATAACTAAACCACAAACATTTGATGTAGTAGTTACTTCAAATTTGTTTGGAGATATTCTCTCAGATGGAGCTGCTGGAACTGTTGGAGGTTTAGGTTTAGCCCCTTCTGCAAATATTGGAGATGAACACGGATTATTTGAGCCAGTTCATGGCTCTGCTCCTGATATAGCTGGAAAGAAAATAGCAAATCCTACTGCTACAATATTAAGTGCTGTATTGATGCTTAGATACTTAGGAGAATATGAAGCGGCTGATAGAATAGAGAGAGCATTAGAAGAAGTTTTAGCGTTAGGTTTAACAACTCCTGACTTGGGAGGAGATTTAAACACTTTTGAAATGGCAGAAGAAGTAGCTAAGAGAGTTAGAGAAGAATAATACTCTATTTTGTTTTTTAGATTCTATTTTTTCTATTTTTAAATTAAATTTTTAAAATAAACAAAATATGAAATTTAAAATCTATTTAAATTTGGATTAAAATTATTTCTTGGAGGTGGTTTTATGAGATTGGCTATTATTGACTATGATAGATGTCAGCCAAAAAAATGCTCTATGGAGTGTATTAAATACTGTCCAGGAGTTAGAATGGGAGAGAAAACAATAGTTATTGATGAAAATACTGGAAAGCCAATTATATCAGAAGTTTTATGTTCTGGTTGTGGGATATGCGTTAAGAGATGTCCATTTAAAGCAATATCTATCATAGGATTACCAGAAGAGTTGAGTGAGGATAAAATAGTTCATTCCTATGGGCAAAATAGATTTAAGTTGTTTGGTTTAGTTGTGCCAAGAGATGGAGTAGTTGGAATTATTGGACAAAATGGAATTGGTAAATCGACAGTTTTAAGGATATTAGCAGGAGAATTAATTCCAAACTTAGGAAAACACGACAAAGAGCCAAATTATGATAATGTTATTAAGTATTTTAGAGGTTCTGAATTGCAAGAATATTTTGTGAAGTTGAAAAATAAAGAAATAAAAGCAATACATAAAGTTCAATATGTTGATATTTTACCAAAAGTTGTTAAAGGAAAAGTTGGAGAGTTGTTAAAGAGAATAGACGAAAGAGGAAAATATAATGAAGTTGTTGAGAAGTTAGAATTAAAAAATATCTTAGATAGGGAATTACATCAATTGTCAGGGGGAGAATTACAAAGAGTTGCTATAGCTGCTGCATATTTAAGAAAGGGAGACATATATTTCTTTGACGAACCTTCTTCTTGGTTAGATATTAGGCAGAGATTCAATGCCGCGAGATTAATAAGGGAGTTAAATAAGGTTATTGTGGTTGAGCACGACCTAATAGTTTTGGATTATCTATCAGATTACATTCACATAATGTATGGGGTTCCTTCAGCCTATGGTATTGTTTCACTACCTAAGAGCGTTAGAGTAGGAATAAATGAATATCTATATGGTGAGTTAAGAGAGGAAAATATAAAGTTTAGAAAGGAGCCAATAATATTTGAAAAAAGACCAGTTATTGATTATAAAAACAGACCTGTATTATTAACATATTCACCAATGAAAAAAACCTTAGGTAGTTTTAAATTAGAAGTTAGTGGTGGAACTATATACAAAGGAGAAGTTATTGGTATCTTAGGCCCTAATGGAATTGGAAAAACAACATTTATTAAATTGTTGGCAGGAGTCATTAAACCAGATGAGGGAGAGGTTACTAAAGAAAGTGAAATTAAAGTATCTTACAAGCCACAGTATATAAGTCCAGATTATGATGGAACTGTTGAAGAGTTGTTGAGTTCAATAACTAATATTCACACTTCCTACTATAAATCAGAGATTATTAATCCTTTACAATTAGAAAAATTATTGGATAGGAATGTTAAAGAGTTATCTGGTGGAGAGTTACAGAGAGTGGCAATAGCGGCATGTTTAAGTAGAGAGGCAGATATTTATCTATTAGATGAGCCTTCAGCATTCTTAGATGTAGAACAAAGATTGGCTGTTTCAAAGGTTATTAGAAGAATGGCAGATGAGAAAGAGGCAGGAATGTTTATTGTCGATCACGATATGTTATTCCAAGATTATATTTCAGATAGGTTTATCGTATTTAGTGGTGAGCCAGGAATATACGGAATTGGAAGTAGTCCAATGAACAAAAGAGATGGAGCAAATAAATTCTTAAAAGAAATGCAAATTACATTTAGAAGAGACCCAGAAACTGGGAGACCAAGAGCTAATAAAGAAGGTAGCCAAAGAGATATTTTACAAAAAGAAAAAGGAGAGTATTATTATTTATATAATAATTAAATAATTTTTTATTTTTTAATAATTCTTTTTTTTTTTTAATTTATTTGTATATTCCCATATATAAATTAAAGTTTAAAAGTATTATTCTGTTAAAATTGTTAATTTTGGTATTAAAAATACTAATAATGGATAATTAAATTTTTTATGGTTATAAAAAAAATCGTTAATTTTATATATCACACAAGATAAAAGTATTATCATAACATAGAAATTAATAATTAATAAAAGCCAAATTAAAATTAGGTGATATAATGAAAATAGCAATACTTGGAGCAGGATGTTACAGAACTCACGCAGCAGCAGGAATTACAAACTTTATGAGAGCCTGTCAAGTAGCTAAAGAAGTTAACAAACCAGAGATTGCATTAACTCACTCATCAATAACCTATGGAGCAGAGTTATTACACTTAGTTCCAGAAGTTGATGAGGTTATCGTTTCAGATCCATGCTTTGCAGAAGAGCCAGGATTAGTTGTTATTGACGAATTTGATCCTAAAGAAGTTATGGAAGCACACTTAAGTGGTAATCCAGAAAGTATAATGCCAAAAATTAGAGAAGTAGTTAAAGCAAAAGCAAAAGAATTACCAAAACCACCAAAGGCATGTATCCATTTAGTCCATCCAGAAGATGTTGGCTTAAAAGTAACAGCAGATGATAGAGAGGCTGTAGCAGATGCTGATATTGTTATAACATGGTTACCAAAAGGAAACAAACAGCCAGAAATTATTAAAAAATTCGCTGATGCTATTCCAGAAGGAGCTATTGTAACTCACGCATGTACAATTCCTACAACAAAATTCGCAAAAATTTTCAAAGACCTAGGAAGAGATGATTTAAACATAACTTCATACCATCCAGGATGTGTTCCAGAAATGAAAGGACAAGTTTATATCGCTGAAGGTTACGCAAGTGAAGAGGCAATTAATAAATTATATGAAATAGGTAAAAAAGCTAGAGGACAAGCATTTAAGATGCCTGCAAACTTAATAGGTCCAGTATGTGACATGTGTTCAGCAGTTACAGCAATCGTCTATGCTGGTTTATTAGCATACAGAGACGCTGTTACAAAAATCTTAGGAGCTCCAGCTGACTTCGCTCAAATGATGGCAGATGAAGCATTAACTCAAATACACAACTTAATGAAAGAGAAAGGTATAACTAATATGGAAGATGCTTTAGATCCAGCAGCATTATTAGGAACTGCTGACAGTATGTGCTTCGGTCCATTATCAGACATATTACCAACAGCAATGAAAGTATTAGAGAAATACAAAAAAGAGTAAATAAAATAATATTGTTAATTTTTTACATTATAAATTTATTTTTTTATTTTGTGTGAAATATTTATTAATTTAAAGATTTTAAGTTATATTTTAAATTATGCACATTTGTGAGAAAAGTTTATATTAAGAATTTTAATTTTTACTAATTGGATATTATTTTTTCAAAAATGGTGGTTTAATGATATTTGAAAAGATTTATGAGAATTTTAAAGAATTAAAAGAGGGAAATAAGAAATTAATTAAGGAGGGTTTAATTGACAAAGATGAAGCATTGAAATTATTTAAAATAGATAAATGGAGGGATTATTTAAAATTATTCGACATTGCCTCACAGGTTAGAGATTATTTTAAAAAAGAGATTGAAATTACTTCAACAATTCATATAACTAACATTTGTAAAGTTAATCCAAAATGTCTATACTGTGGATTTGCCGCTGGAACATCAAAAGAGGGATATTATAAACCATTTAGGTTGAGTGATGAAGAAATTAAAAAATCGGCAATAGCTATTGAGGAAAGTGGAATTTGTAGAGTTAGTTGTTCTTCTGCACATGGTTATGAAGGGAAAGAAGTTTTAAGAGCTTTAAAAATAGTTAAAGAAAATACTAACTTGGAAGTTTTGGTAAATGCAGGGGCTGATTTAACTGAAGAGACTATAAAGGATCTTAAAAAATATGGCATTGATACAATATGTTGCAATTTAGAAACTACAAATGAAAATCTCTTTAAAAAAGTAAAACCTGGAGAAGAATTAGAGAATAGGATAAGAGTTTGTAAATTGGTTAATAAATATAATATAGAGTTATCATCTGGTTTGTTAATAGGGATTGGAGAGAGTTATGAGGACAGAGTAGAGCATTTATTTTATTTAAAAAATGAGTTAAATGTTGGAGAAATACCAATAATGGGCTTCAATCCTTACAAAGGAACTCCAATGGAAAATCATCCAAAGTGCTCTGCATTAGAACAGGCAAAAACTATTGCAATAACAAGATTGTTATTTCCAAATATAAGAATAACCTCACCAACACCAACAATTGGGGCTGAGTTAGTTCAATTTGCTTTATTGGGAGGAGCAAGTAATGTGGCAACAGTAATTCCAAGAAATCATCCTATTAACATTAAAGGAGTAGGTAGTCCAAAAACTGGAAATTTAGAAGATGTAGTTAAATTAATAAAAGAATTAGGATTAACTCCAAAGATAAATTGGGAGAAATATAAAAGATATTTAGAGAGATATGGAAATAAATGATAGTGAGACTATGAAGGGAATTAATCCTTACTATCTATATTTGATTGGAAATACTATTGGAGTTTCATTCATAATCATTTCAGTGCAGTTATTTGGATTATTGAATGTTATATATGTAATAGGCATAGTTTTTGGAGTCATTATAATTTATTTAGCGATAATATTTTATGCATATTCAAAAATTAAAAAAATGAACACTGGAAAACTTATCTACAGAGGAACTATAAAGATTGGGAATAAGTATTATGTTCTTTATGGTTTTATTTTTGTTATTTTAGGTGTAATAATCGTCTATTATTTTATTAAAGGGGTGATAGAAAATATAGTATATTTGTTTATCCTATTTTTAGGTTTATTAATAGCAAATCTTAGACAAACTCACTATTTATCTATCTACGAAAATGGGGTTGTTATTGATGGAATTGCATATTATAATAATGAAGAGATTGAGAAAAAAGAGACAAACAATAATTTAATATTAAAAATAAAAGGATTTCCAAAAGAGATATGTTTAGAAAAAACTTCCAATAAGTGGAAATATGAAAATTGGAATTACTAAAATGTATGAAGAAATATCTAAATTGATTGGCATAAAAGATTATAAAATTGTTAATCCTTACAATGAGAAAGTAGATTGCGACTTATTAATTATATCTAAGGGATACAAAGAGAAAGTTAAAAAATTAAATCCTAATTCAGAAATTTTTGAAGTTAAGTCAGCCACCTTTAGAGATTTAATTGAAACCCTTGAGGATATAAAAAAATTAAAAATTGGTGATGGGGATAAAATAAATGATTCTATTAAACTTCTAAAATACAAAGAAAAGAAAATAAAAGAATTAGCAGGAGAATTATTAAAAGATTTAAATGTGGAGGTTAATCCAATAACAGAGTTTGTTAAAAAAATCGTAGAAGATTTAAATTTGAAAATATCTGATAATGGAGTTTTAATAGTACCAGATTACTATTTAGCTAATCAAAATGATAAGAATATTAAAAATAATGCAAATGTCATAATTTTAAAAACGCATAATTATAACTTGGGATTAATAGAAAGAATTGAAGATAGATATTTGCAGATTATAGAAAAGTTGAGGGATTTTAATGAGAGAACTTATCAGAGAAGCAGTAAATGATTTAAATTCAGCATTAGAATTGAGAAAATTAGTTATAAAAAAATTGATAGAAAATAAATTAAAAGAAAGCGATATAATTGAAATTGTTGATGCAGTTGATGATTTATCTTTAAATGATATTCAAAAATTAGGTAGTAATTTGAGAAAATTTCCTATGGGTTGTGATTTGGTAGAGGTAGCTGTAGGGCCATGTGCATCATCTCTGACGCTAACTCAATTCATAGAGAACTGTATTTTAACTGATTATATGGGATTAACTCTACATGTTTGTGCTTATGCGTTGGGTGATATTGGAGAAAAAGAAGGATTAATACCATTAGAGGTTTTAAAAAAGGTTTATGAAACTGTTGATGTTCCATTAGATTTGGATCACTTTGGTAAATATGGTCCTATGAGATTTCCAAAGGAGATAACTCACTGTATGGGGGAGTGTTACTACAATGGCCCACCATATAAGGGATGTCCAAGAGGAAGGATACACAAGAGGTTAATAGATAAAGAAAAACTATATGCTTATGAATTTGAAGATTGGATAAAGTTAGTTTCAACTGTATGTATAAATGTAGTTGAAGAGCAAGGGGGAGAAGAACATGCAGCCCCATTAGAGGAGATGGCTATCGTTGCAGAGGCAGCAAAAAAATATGGAAAAGGGTTGGAGGGAATTTTTCATGTTGGAGATGGGTATGATGATTTAATATCCGGATTAAAAGCATGCATTGACTTAGATGTAGATGTTTTAGTTATAGAAGGGGCTCCATTTAATAGAGCAAAAGATAGATTAAAGGCATTTGCTAAGGCGATAGCAGTTTCGAGGATTTTAGTTAAGGGAGGAGTTGTTGCCACTAATGGGGCTTATGAGGACGAATGTAGAATTGGTTTAAGAAGTGGGCTTAATGTAATTATAAGTGGATTTAGTGGAAACCACCACGGTTATATGTGTGGCTATTCTCCTAAAACAGCGAAGAGGGGTAATTTTGGTTTGCCGAGAGTTATGAGAATAATTAAAGAAGAATTAAAAAATATAAATGATGTGAATTTAATAAATAAAAATGACTTAATTGCCATAGCAAGGAGTAGCAAGTTTTTAGGCAATGTTATATATCCAGAAATGTTTGGGGGAATGTTTATTGGAGATGCTCATTGGGTTGCAGTTAAAAACAGCAAACTGCATGATAAAGTTAAAATAAGAAAAAATTTGGAAGATGTTGAAAAAGAGTACAATGGAGAAAGGTTGGGGTTATTGGGTGGAAGATACATAGCATGGGGTATTGTAAAAAGAACGATGCCAGAGGAAGTTTATGTTAGCGATGCAAATAAGTGGGTTGAGGAGGCAACAGTTAAAATATTCAATGAATTTGGAATAAATGCCTATAAATGCAATGGTAATGATAATGAAGTTGTTAAAAATGCAGACAAAACATATATATGTTCTATGATTCCTGAGATAATTTTGAAGATAAAAAATAAAGTTAATGCAGAGAGTTTTATTTAAATCTTTATTATTTAAATTATTTTTATGCCATTTAACACAGCCGTTCTATGAATCTCCAAAGCCATCTGTTTTTTACACTCTTTTTTAAATAATTTTATTTTTCCAGCAACGCAAGGGTATCTTTGTATAAACATTGCAGATTTTTTGCTAAACTCTTCAATATCATTTACTTCAAGTCCTTTCATCAATTTAGCCATAAATAAAGTTGAGCCACATATAGATGTTCTAATAACTTTAACTTCTTCAACTTTATTATTTTTTATATATACTTCAACCTTTGGAGAGCCAAATTCTTCTAAAAATTCTTTTAATTTTGGATATTTATTTATCAAACCTCCAACAGTATTTTCATCCAATAAGCACATCTCTTCTGGACATATAGCATCAAATTTGCTTAATTCTTTTTTCTGTCCCTCCCCATTACAGGTAGCAACAATTATAGCAATATTAGGATTCTTTTCTCTTGCATTTCTGCAAACTTCATAAGTATTGTCAGGATGTTGAGTATAAACAAGTAAAATATCTGCTTCTTTGAATTTTTCTATTAACTCTTCAGGAAGTTCTATTTCATCTACTATTATATCTTGTGGTTTTTCTATTTTATAGATCCCTATAAATTTATTTTTCTTTCCAAATGAATTTACTGTCCCCTGAATTCTATATCCATACACTCCGTCAGTTACTACTAATATCTTCGCCATATTTTTACCACCTATGATAATTTTTATTAATAATTAACATTATAATATATATTTAAACCTTTTGATGTATCAATTAATTTTAATATATTTATAAATATTTAAATTCTGTTTAAAATCAGACATCAAAGGGGTTCTAATATAAAAATAAATGAGGAAAATAATAAAAAATAAGAATAAGAATTTAAAATATTTATTTCTCCATTTTTCTTTTAACTAACTCGTATAACATAGCCTGCAATCCATGATATTTAACCATTCCAGCGAGTTCTTTTTGGTCTATTTCTTTTTCATCAAATGAGACTAACTCTTTACTATATAAAGCGTATGGGCTTTCTCTACCAACAACTCTTACAGAGCCACCAAATAGTTTAAGTTTTACAGTTCCAGTAACTCTTTCTTGAGATTTGTCTATAAATGCATCTAAATCCTCTCTTAAAGGATCAAACCAAAGTCCTTTATAAATCAATTCTCCGTATAGGCTATCAACTATCTCTTTAAATCTAAGTTCATCTCTTGTTAAAACTAACTGCTCTAAAGCTTTGTGAGCTGTTAATAATAGAACAGCTCCTGGACATTCATAGTTTTCTCTTGATTTTAATCCAATAATTCTATCTTCCATAATATCTATTCTTCCAACACCATGTCTTCCAGCAATTTCATTAGCCTTTTTTATCAACTCAACAGGTTCTAATTTCTCTCCATTTATACTTATTGGAACTCCTTCTTTAAACTCAATTTTAACAAACTCTTCTTCTTTATCTTCCAATGGATTTTTAGTCCATGCATATATTTCTTCTGGCGGAACAAAGTTAGGATCCTCTAACTCACTACCTTCTATACTTCTACCCCATAAGTTTTCGTCAATACTGTATTTTTTACTTTCAGTAGGTATTGGAATTCCCTTTTCTTTTGCATATTCAATTTCTTCTTGTCTTGTTAAGTTTAAGTCTCTTATAGGAGCGATAATTTTTAAATGAGGGGCTTTAATTCTTATAGTTGTTTCAAATCTAAATTGATCATTGCCCTTTCCAGTGCAACCATGTGCTACTGCCTCTGCCCCTACTTCTTCAGCAACTTCTACAACCTTATGAGCAATTAAGGGTCTTGCTAAGGCAGTAGATAATGGATAACCTTCATACATTGCATTAGCCTTTATAGCTCTATATATATAATCTTTAACAAACTCTTCTTTTGCATCAATAGTGTAATGTTTTAATACTCCCAATTTTTTAGCCTTCTCTTCAACTTCTTTTATTTCCTCTTCTGGCTGTCCAACATCTACGCATACAGAAACTACCTTATATCCATACTTATCCTCTAACAATTTTAAACAGCAACTTGTGTCTAATCCTCCTGAATATGCCAATACTGCTATTTTTTCCATAATCTTACCTCCCATAGTTTTCCAAATTTTGTTAATTATATTTGTTAATGTTAAGCTATACACTAATATGGGATTAGTTATAAATATATTTTATTTGGGTGGAAGTTTGAATCATCAAAAAATTAAAGATAAACAATTAAATAAAGACTTGGTTAGATTTTTTATATTTAGCATTTTGTGAGGGGTGCAAATTTTACAATAAAAATGAATATGATAAGGCGATGGGGTATTTTAACTTAGTAGATTAGGAAGAACTCGATAATAGAGAGAAAAATAAAATCAATTTAATTTAAGAAATTGCAAATAGTTTAAAAAATAGAGTTATTAAAAAAGAAGAATGGATTACTAAATTATAATGAAGTTTATAAGGATATTTTGAATGAACCTTTAAAACCAACCTATAAAGAAGTGTATAGCAGTAATTTGGGTTATATTTTAGAATATTATGTTTTAAAGGAATTTATTAAAGATTTGGAATATTTATAGATGTGTTTCTTTAATTGTCCGTAAAATTAATATACTTCCTAAGGATATTAGATGTAGTAGTTATATTATAGTAGTTATATTACATTTAGTGTAATATAATTCAATAAATGTGAACATTCCTATAAAATTTCTCTGGGTGCAGTATATAGGTGTCTGCTCATATATTGTTAAAGAAATCTCTGGGAAAGGTTTAGAATTAGAAGATTTGAGAGTTAAATTGGTTGAATTGGGATTTAGTGATATTCCACTCATAAAGAATGAAGAAATAGTCAAAGATTCTATTGAATATCTACAAACATTAAACCTTAAATATACAATTCACTCACCGACATCTGATGAGGAATGTGGTGTAAGGGTAGATTTAGGAGTTGATAATAAAAATAACATAAAAATCATGGAAAAAGTTTTTAAAATAGCATCATTGTTGGATGTTAGGTATGTAGTGGTCCATGGTGGAGATGTAAATACTTCATACTACAAAGCATTCATAAATACAAAAAACCAATTAACAAAACTCTCTAAAATGGCTGAGGATTATTCTGTTAGATTGGTTATTGAAAACTTAAGTGACAATAGAGTTGGGGCAATGCCACATGAATTTATGCCATTTTTAGGTGATAATGTAGGAATGGTTTTTGATACTGGGCATGCATTCCTAATTCAACAAAAATATGGCGTTGATATGAGAGAATATATAAGGCAATTAGGCTCATATATTGAGCACATCCACATCCATGACAATTCTGGAATAACAGATGAACACTTAGCATTAGGAGAGGGTAGTATAAATTGGAAAATTATTATAAAAGAACTTTCAAAAACAAATCCAAAAAATATAATTCTTGAAATTAGAAGATATTCAAATCCACAAAATGTTGTAGAAAGTATAAATGCACTATCAAATGGTTTCACTAAAAAAGCAGAAAGATTTATAACACAATCAAAATATAATGTTAATGTTGCTGAAATATAATAAAAAAGTAAGGATTTTTTAATTATTTAATTAGTTTTTTATTTTTACTATAATGATTATGATTAATTATTTACAACCATTTTGGTTTAAGTCCAGCCCACTGGCGCATTTTTTCATAGGCAATAATTCTTGGAATGTTACCTTTATCTCTTGGTCCTGGGTTCTTCATGTAAAAGGCGTTAACTTCATAAACTGTTCCCCACTCTTTTTTATCAATAGCTATTTTACCTAATCTAACTAAATCTACTAATAATCCAGCCAAAGCAGGACTGTCATTTATTCGTCCATTTATGATTAATTCATCTACTGCTCCATTAAAACTGACATACTCAATATGCATTGAGATGAACTTCTTATCACCAAGAGGTTCAAGATAGCCAGTTGGCTTAATGAAGTGTGGAGCTTCATAACCTAAGATGTCTTTTACTACACTTGACTTGGTATATTCTTTACTCTTATTTCTCTCTTTATCTGTTAATGCTAAGAAGTCAGTGTTTCCTCCAATGTTAAATTGGACTATACTTTTAACATATCTGTTTCTCTGTGCTAAGTAGGCTAATACATCAGCTGTTAATGGAGTAGCTCCAGTAGCCCCATCATCTCCAAAGATTACTAAGTTATTTTCTTCTGCAAGTTCGAGGAATGCATTGTCGTTAGCAATTAATGTTGGAATTGCATTTACAAATGTTGCTCCACCAACTTCTTTTGCATACAATGCAGCAGCATAAGCATAAACTTGTGTAGCTGTTAATCTCTCTCTATCATCATTTTCTATTGCTTTAATCAACTCTTCTTTGTTGTTGAATGGCTTAAATGCTTCAGTAGTACAAACATTGACAATAACATCTGGTTTAAGTTCTTTCCACTCTTCAACAATCTTTTCTACAGCCTCTTTAATACTCGTATTGTCCTCTAAACCTTCTGCTTCAATTGGCAAATTGCGGAGACTTCCTAAGTGAATACCCTTTCTAATAACAACATTCTTGAGGCTTTCTGGTATATCCCCATTCCAGTATTCTTTACAAACTTCATAAAGAGTTCTTCCTATTTTACTTTTATCAACATCGTAAGAACCAACAATTTCAATATCTTCTACTTTTATTGGTAACTCATTAGATAATGGAATTCCATAGTATCCTAAATCTCCTCTTTTGATTCTCTCAACCCCTATTGCAAATATACTTCCAACAAATCCTTGACCAAGTATAACTACTTTTACCACCCCTCCCACCCCCTTTTTTATTTTTTAATATATCGTAAATTATTCGATGTTAATATTTTAATTTAGTATTATAATTGTTACTAATGATGAAACAAAACAAATAAAATTATCGTACTATTATTACAAAATACAGAATAACAAGGCTTTATTGTAAAACAAAATGGCTATTTTATAGAGAAATGTCTTTTTAAAGTGTTGAGTGTAAATTTAAAAACAACAGAACAAAGAAACATACTGTAAATTTTAATATTATAAATATCTATATATTATTTATAATTTTAACCATATTTAAACTTTTCGGCTCAAAAAGAATAGATAATTAGCCTTCAATTAATCCTTTTTATATTTCCACACGAGATATACTGTAAATACAACCCTGAGATTTGTTAATACTGCCAATAAAACAAAGAGTGCTTTTATTTGTCCAACTAAACAAAATAACATTGTTAAAAATATTCTTTCATCTCTCTTTCCAATAAGATACTTCATTGTAGGAATATCTTTATAAATATCAGTTCCATACGCCGCCTTGTATCTTTCTGTTGAATAACTTACCATCACAGAGCCAAATATTGCTATGCCAACAATAACCCACCAAATTGGTTCTGTAATTGTAACATAAGCCAATATAATTAGGAATGCAAAATCTACATATCTATCAAGAATTGAGTCTACATAACCTCCAAATTTGCTTGTTCTCATACAACTTCTTGCAATTTCTCCATCAACTCCATCAAGAATTGAACTTATCTGATAAACTATTCCAGCCAATGGGATATTAATAAAATTCAAAAGTGCTGAGAAGATACCAATTAAAAAAGAGATAACAGTCATTTGATTTGGTGTAACATAATCAACAAGGAAATAACTAATTTTTGTTGATATCCTTCTATTTATATATCTGGATATAAAACCATCACCTGAACCTTTTACAGAATTCTGAATAATTAATTTTTTTACTCTTTTAATATCTTCTGGAGTATCCACATCAGTCCAGAAAAATCCATTTACAGGAGTAACTTTAACTTTTGCCTTTTCTATAATCTCACTAAGCTCTGCCTTTCCTTTTTCTGATATTATTTTTTCAGCGGATTTAAATATTTCAGGAGTCAAAACAAAAAATCCAGTATCAACAGCATCAAATTCCTTTAAATTCTTTCCAATATCTTCCACATAGCCTTCTTTGATTTTAACCTTTGTTGCTTCGTCAATACTAACATATCTTGGAGTTTCATCAACAATTAAACCTTCCCCATTTACAGCTCTCTCAATGAAAGATTTTTCATAGATGTGATCACTCATTACAAGGATAAACTTTTCATCAACATAATCTTTGGCTAAATAAAGTGAATACCCATTACCTTTCTCTGGATGTTCATTTATTACTATTTGAGCATTGAATCCCTTATTTTCAACAAATTTTTTAAATTTATCTATATATTTTGGATTTGTGATAATTATAAACTTTTCAATTCCAAGATCTTGAAGAACTTTTATAGTTCTATAAATAATTTCTCTTCCAGCTATTTTTAATAAACCTTTAGGAGTTTCTTCAGTTATCTTCCCCAATCTCGTTCCAAGACCCGCCGCGAGAATTACTGCTTTTTTTGGAACCATTGAATACCCCTCCCAAAACTTTTTAAGTATAAAAGTCTATTAAAATCAAAATATCATTCTAATAAATAACATATAGAATAAATTAGAAATAATACAGACAAAAAATAGAATTTAACAAAAATGTTATAAATTAGATTGGGATAATTTTTTGGGTAAGTAAAATATTATATCATAAATTAATATGTTTAGATAAAGTTTATAAATTTTATTATTCAAAATTAGAGACTTGATTGTAAAATTAAGTAAAATTAATTAGAAATTAAAAAATAAATATTAAAAACAATGAAATAGAGTTTTAATTAATAATTTTGGGGATAACAATGACAGGAACATTGAATAATGATAACAATGATAAAAAAAAGATATGTGTAATTGGTTTAGGATATATTGGATTACCAACAGCATCAATGTTAGCAATACACGGATATGAGGTTATAGGAGTAGATATAGACAAAAAAAGAGTAGAGGAGATTAAAAAATTAAATTTTAAAACTACAGAAAAAGACTTAATGACTTTAGTTCGAGGAGCAATAAATTCTGGAAATTTAAAAGTTCAAACAAAGCCAGAAAAGGCTGATGTTTTTATTATCTGCGTGCCTACTCCATGTATTGAGGATAATGGAGAAAAAAAATGCGATTTGAGATATTTAAATAAAGCTATTGAAGACATAAAACCATACATAGAAGATGGGAATTTAATTATTATTGAGAGTACAGTACCTCCAGGAACTTCTGAACAGATTTATAAAAAATTGTCTAAGGAGAAAAAGATATATTTAGCCCATTGTCCAGAGAGAGTTTTGCCCGGAAATATTTTAGCAGAGTTAGTTAAAAATGACAGAATAATTGGTGGAATAGACGATAAATCAAAAGAAATGGCTAAAAAGATTTATGAGACATTTGTAGATGGAAAAATATATTTAACAGACACTAAAACAGCGGAAATGGTCAAATTAATGGAAAACACTTATAGGGATGTTAATATTGCATTGGCTAATGAGTTTGCGAAGATTTGTGAGGAGTTAGGAATAGATGTATGGGAGGCTATAGAGTTGGCTAACAAACATCCGAGAGTTAATATTTTAAAACCCGGCCCAGGAGTGGGTGGGCATTGTATTAGCATAGACCCTTGGTTTATTGTTGAGAAATCAAAAAATGCAGTTCTTATAAAAACTGCGAGAATTTTAAATGATTCTATGCCTTTTTTTGTAGTTGAAAAGATTAAAAAAATATTAAATAAGGATAGTGGAAAAATAGCCATATTTGGGGTAACTTACAAGGGAAATGTTGATGACACAAGAGAAAGTCCTGCAGAGAAAGTTGTTAGAAAGTTAATAGAGGATGGCTTTGAAGTAAAATGCTACGATAAGTATGCAAGAAACTTTATAGTTCCATTGTATAGTTTAGAGGAAACTGTTGATGGAGCAGATATAATAGTTATTTTGGCTGACCACGATGAATATAAAAACTTTGACGAAGAAACTATAAAAAATATTTCCTCAAAAGTAAAAAATAAAATAATCTTTGACACTAAAAATATAATAAACAAAGATTTATGGAAAAAAGAAGGTTTTAAAGTATATATCTTAGGTGATGGAAAGAATGTATAAATTAAATGAGATATACTTAAAGGAGAGTATTCATTTTTTTGACAGTTGTATAAATGCTTTAAAAGAGTTTGATTTAAGAACATTTATATCGAGGTTTTATTATGGAATGCTATATTTATTAAATGCATTTGAATTTTATATTAGGGAAGATATAGAGGACTGGCACAATAAAGAGAGATATATTAATTTTAGTAAAAAAATTAGGAACTTTTTAATAGATTTAAAGTTATATAGGCATGCATCAGATTATATCTTATCTAAAAGATTGGAGCACGGTAAATCATATGAGGAACATTGGGAAGAATTTAGAGAAAGTTATTTAAAATTAAAATTTTTCCATTATTTGCACATATTGAAGCAGGAACTGTATAATTATAGGCATAATCAACTTATATGCATTATCGTTGAAAAACTGGACATTATTGAGAAGTTATTAAAACTCTACATTATGTTAGAGGAATAATTATGGACGATATAATAAAAATATTAAAAGAATTTGGAATTTTTAGTGAATATTTAAAAATATTGGATATAGAGATTGAGGGAGATAAATATATAACTATTTTAATTCCAGATGCATTAGATTGGATAGAATTAGAGGAAATTGAGGAAGTATTGGAAAAAAAGATTAATAATGTTAGAATTAAGATTTCAAAATTACCTTTAAGC
>JALVUY010000249.1 GCA_027023665.1 Methanocaldococcaceae archaeon | reverse complement strand
GTTTCCGTTTCAGAACACCAAAGCGTTATTGTTAACCTCAAAATAGGAAGCCCGTTTATCACCGTAAACGGAGTAAAGAAACGCATTGATTCACAGGGAAGCAGGCCCATCATTAAGAACAACAGGATGCTTCTTCCGATAAGAGCCGTTATAGAGTCACTGGGCGGAACGATACAGTGGAACGGAAAGACGAGGGAGGTTACGATAGAACTTAACGGGCACAGCATAGTACTGAAGATAGGAAGCAGTGTTGCACTGGTGGACGGTATTAAAACGAAAATAGATTCAAACGACGGCAAAGTAGTGCCTATTATAATAAACGGAAGGACATATTTGCCTTTGAGGTTTATTGCAGAACACCTCGGTGCAACTGTTGACTGGGACGCAGAAACGAAGACTGTTACTCTGTACTACTGGCCGTAAAGAGAAATTCAAGTTTAAAGGAAAAGAGAGCAAGATAGTGTTTAAGTGCTTAAAGAAAAGCAATGCGTATTACACATAAGTAAGAGTTAAATGTGGATTAAATAAACGGCAGTTAACGGTGTAGAAGTATAGAGGGCGGCTTTATGCCGCCCCTGTTTTTATGGCGCACATCAATTCTTTCAATCCCTTATACCTTTTCAGAAACGATGTCGGAAATGTCTGCAATGTCCCTGTCGTAGAAGTAATTCGTTTTGCGCGTTACGAGTTCCTCGTAGGTGGGCGCCTCTTCTTCGTAGAATACGCCAATCGGCACGCGGCCGTCAAACTCGAGCGACTTTTTCAGTGCAGCATCGAAGTTGTGCGGGTCGTAATCCGTGTCCTCTAACCTGTAAACTCTCTTTCTGTAGTACTCGTAAGTGTTGTTGAATGTAACGCACGGCTGAATCACATCGACGATGGAAAAGCCCTTGTGGAAAATTGCGCGCTTAAACAAATATTCAAGGTGCTTTGGGTCGCCAGAAAATCCCCTTGCGACGAATGTTGCACGCGAAATAATCATAAGGGAAATTGGGTTTATCGGACGCTCTGGGTTGCCGAACGGAGTGGAACGCCCCTTAAAACCCTGCGGGGATGTGGGGGTAAACTGCCCCGTGGTAAGCCCGTAAACGCTGTTGTCGTGCACGATCATCGTAATGTCCGTGTTACGCCTTGCCGCCTGGACGATGTGGTTCATCCCCTCTGCGTAGACATCTCCGTCACCTGCAAAGCCCACCACGGTAA
>JALVUY010000248.1 GCA_027023665.1 Methanocaldococcaceae archaeon | reverse complement strand
TATTTGGACATAATATTAAATTTGAACTACTTGGATCCCATTAACTAATAATTTCCCAGCTTTTGTTTTTTTACTTTCTTTATCTACAAATAACCTTATTTTTCCAGCCCTACAAAAGTGTTGAACCCTTAAACCCATATTTGTTAAAGTTTTATCATTAAATTCCTTATCAATATATTCCTTTAAGGTTTCCGATGTTGAACCACATGGAGCTTCTCTTAAAATCTCAACTTTTTTAATTATATTATTTTTGACATATAACTTTACTTTAGGCTTTCCAAAAAACTTTAAAAACTCTTTTAATTGAGGATATTTATATAGATATTCTTTTAATTCATTTTCATCAATATTACACATTAAATCTGGACAAAAAGCATTTTTAAAACTCTCCAACTGTTTTTTGAATCCTAAACCTTTCCAAGCTCCCACAATAACAAAAGCTTTTTCATTAATTTCCTTTATTTTTTTAACAATTTCATAGGTTACATCTGGATTTAAAATATATGTGATAAACAAATCATAATTTTTTAATTTTTTAATAGCTTCTTTATCAATTTCAATTTTATCAAAATCTTCATAATTATATTTGACTACAATAAAATCGCATGGAAATTTTAACTTAATGGTTTTATATGCTCTATCTCCATATAGTCCATCGCTTAAAATAGCAACTTTCACAGTTTCACCATATTTAGATATATTTAAATTTACAAATATAAACATCTAAAATAAAAATGGTAGCCCGGCGCGGATTCGAACCGCGGTCCCGGGGTCCAAAGCCCCGGATGATAGGCCACTACACCACCGGGCTACATCAAGTATAGGCAATTTAGTAAATACACATAACTTATATATATACTTTTCGGCGTAATGTTTATATATGAGTGATTGTTATTTAATAATGCAAAGGTGCCTCGGTAGCTCAGCCTGGTGGAGCGCCTGCTTGGTAAGCAGGAGGTCGCGGGTTCAAACCCCGCCCGAGGCTCCATTTATTTTTTATTTTTTTATTTGCATAAATTTAATAAATTAAATCTTTAAATACATTGTTTATTTTTAAGGTGTAATAAATGAAAGTTATAGGTAAGATAGGCAAAGGAGTTAAAAAGCTTAAAGAAGATGATTTAGACGAATTAAAATATAACTTACTTTTAGATTATATATCTAAAAAAGTTGATATTAGTGAAGGAAAGAGGGCTGTAGAGGACATAATTAGAGTTATATATAGGCATCAACCTATATCAACCAAAAAAATAGCACAAAAAACTAAATTACCATTACCAATAGTGGCTAAGGTTAGAACTATTTTAGAAAGAGAAAAACTATTAAAAAGAAGTGAAAAAGGGGCTGAATTAACTGAAAAAGGATTAAAATTTGCTGAAAATGTTTTAAAATTGAAGTATAAAAAATCTCTTACATGTAAAACTTGCAATGGTAGAGGTATTGTCTTAGATGAATTTTTTGAAGAGATTTTAAATAAAGTTAAAATATGGAGTAAAAAGAGACCAGTTGTTAATACATCATTAGACCAATCCTTTGCCACTCCTGAAACTTCAACATACAGAGCGGCATTAATGTATGAGAGAGGAGACTTAGAAGGAAAAAATATTTTATTTGTTGGAGATGATGATCTAACATCTCTACCAACAGCACTCACAAATATGGCTGAAAATATAGTAGTTGTGGATATAGACGAAAGAATTTTAAAGTTAATAGAAAAATTTGCAGAGAAGGAAAATGTTAATATTAAAACTGTTAAGCACGATTTAAGAAATCCACTACCTGAGGATTTAAAAGAAAAGTTTGATGTAATTTCAACAGATCCTCCATATACTGTTGATGGTTTAAAGCTATTTCTGTCAAGAGGGATTGAGGGCTTAGGGAAAGAGGGAGTTGCCTATTTATCTTATTCTCACAAACCTATAGAGGAATGGTTGTTAATTCAAAAAGCAATAACTGATATGGGATTCGTTATTTCTGAACTAATCCCCAACTTTAACTACTATGAAGGTAGTGAAATAATAGCAAATACTACATTTATAGCAAGATTAATTGGAAAAGATTTAAAAGTAAATATAGGAGACATAAATAAAATATACACTGGCTTAGTTAAGCCAGTTATTAGATATTATAAGTGTTTAAAATGTGGAAAAGTTTATAAGGTTGGAGATAAAATAAAAAAAGTTGAAGATTTAGTCTGTGAATGTGGAAGTAAGAAATTTAAAATGATTAAGAGAGAAAAGATTAAAAATCAAAATAATTAAATTAATCTGGAATTACATCTAAGTTATACTTTTCAACTAAGTATAGAACTTTCTCTATATCTTCATAATTTAATATTCTATTTATCTCAGGATATTCTTTTGCCTTGTATTCTGGGCGATATTGAAACATAACATTAACTACAGCATTATATAGATTATTAGAAATAAATTGGAAAATTTTTTCTGTGCAACAGTCAATATGGTTTGGTAGAACTAAATGTCTTATTATAACTTCCTCATCTTTTATTAGGATATGGTTTCTGCCAACTATATCAAAATAGTTTTTAACTTTTGATAATCTTTCTCCACATTTGTTATTTCCAAATTTAAAATCAGTTAAAAATACATCAACAACGCCCTTTAATAAATTGAGAGATTCAACAGTTAGATACATATTTGAATTCCAAACCACTGGAATATTTCTATTTAAATACTTCAATGTTTTTAATATGCTCAATAAATGAGGAGTAGGTTCTCCACCAACGAAATTGACATTTTTTGAATATATTCTCTTATTTTCAATAATTTTAGCCATCTCCTTAGAGTCGTATGAAATACATCTATTTATTATACTTCTATCAAAATAAACCTGGGAAATGTCCCAATTTTGGCAGAAGACACATTTAAAATTACACCCACAGAAAAAAATTGTATGTGAGGGAATTAAAACTCTCTCTTCTCCAAAATGCAAAAATTCTGTAGAATAATAACTTTCTTTTATTCTACAAAATCCTCTTTCAATTTTTCTATTTACATAACATCTATGTTCACAAAACTTACAATTCTCAAAAATTCTTTTGGCAATTTCTATTTTCAAATCTAACAAATTTGGAGATACATATTCAATATCATAAAAGTCAAACTTATTAAAATCAACTTTTTTTAAAGTTTTATTGTGAATTTCCCACAATTCATTTATTTCTAAACATTCAAAATTTTCAACTTCTATTGATTTAGATATTATAAATTTTGCTGGAATTATATCTTTTGAAACTCCTAAGTATCTTTCAAGTTTCATAATCTCCCAGTTTTTTATTTTTATCTGAAAATGATTAATTTAAATTAATAAATAATATTGGTTAAAAAAATAGAAAAAGCAAATATTTGTTTATTTTAATTCTTTAATTAAAACTGCGTTGATTGTTCCATCCTGTCCAGGTCTTGAGGTAACTTTTGCTAATCCAATTTCAGTTTCGATAATTGCTCCTTTTGTTATGACATTTCTTCTAACATAGTGTATATTTGCAGTGTTTTCCTTAACTGTTAGTATTTTAACTTTTTTACAAGTATTTGTTTCTGGGTCTAATACATTAGCAAAATCTGCTCTAACAACTTTAACTTTTAAGTTTCCTCCTCTTGTTCTAACCTTCTTTATTTTTAAACTATCTGCTACGTGTGTTTCTATTGGCTCTCTACCCATCTCATACTTTCTCTTTTTTCTTGCTGGTTTGTATAAACCTCCTGTTGGTTTTCTTCTACTTCTTCCTTGCCATACACTCATATTAACACCCAAAAATGGTTATTTGTTTTTTAGATTTTGTTTTAGTTTTTATTAATTTCTATATTTTTATAATTAATATTTACTTTAACTTTAAGGAGTTTAATGAATTATATCAATATGGAATATAAAAACTTAACTGCTAATACTAATTATCCATACTTTGAGAATAGATTATTATATAATTCAATAGCCTTTTCTATCTCGCCCATTTTCTCGTAGGCAATAGCTTTACAAAGTAGTGCCCCTAAATGATATGGATTATTTTTTAAAATTTTATCGAAAACATCTATTGCTTCTTTAAATCTTTTTAGTTTTAAATAGATGATTCCTAAAATAAATAATGCGTCTATATCATTAGGTCTAATTTCAAGTGCCTTTTTTATTGTATTTAGAGCTTCTTCAGTTTTATCCATTTCAAGTAATATTCTCGATTTTAATACAAGAGCTAAGAAAAAATTTGAATTCATTTTTAATGCTTCATCCAAACATTTTAATGCTTCTTCAACCTTTCCTAATTTATATAAAATTTGAGCCTTATTATATAGAGCCATTATGTTAGGAATTCTTTCTAAAACTCTATCATAGCATTTTAGTGCCTCTTCATAGTGACCCAATGATGCTAAAATATCTCCTTTTTAAGCCAAGCTAATATGGCATGTGGATTTCTTTTAATTATTTCATTGTATTCTTTTAAACTATCATATATTTCGTTTAATATTTGGTAATTATGTGCTTTTATAAACCTAACAAGAATATCCTCAGGATAATTACTTAGTGTTTTCTCAAGAACTGCTAATGCTTCTTCGTTATTTCCTGTAATTGTTAATATAATTCCTTTTAAAATATTCGCTATGTGATGATCAGGATATACTTTTAATATTCCCTCAATCTGTTTATTTAAATCATCTATATTTCCCTGAACTTTATCTATTATTGATTTATAAAATTTAATAATTTCTTCTCGATTGAAGTTATTGTTTTTCATACTATCACATTTATTTTTAATCTTTAATATTAAATTGAACCAATGTCTATCAACATTATTATAGTATTCTATATGTATATCCTATTATATCTAACAATTTATATACTTAACCATATCCTTTACTATAAAGTTATTTTTAAAAAACTAATAAAGTACTTGTATCAATTTAAAAAATTAAATTGTTGGTGGAATGATGATAAAAAAGCCTTATGTAATATCAAATGTAGGAATGTCATTAGATGGAAAGTTAGCCACAGTAAATAATGACTCGAGAATATCCTGTGAGGAGGATTTAATAAGAGTTCATAAAATTAGAAGTAATGTCGATGGAATTATGGTGGGTATTGGAACAGTTTTAAAGGATGATCCAAGATTAACAGTTCATAAAATTAAAAGTGATAAAAATCCTGTTAGAATAGTTGTTGATAGCAAGTTGAGAATTCCTCTAAATGCAAGAGTTTTAAACAAGGAGGCAAAAACTATAATTGCCACTACAGAAGATAGTGATGAAGAAAAAGAAAAGAAAATAAAAATATTGGAAGATATGGGAGTAGAAGTTGTTAGATGTGGTAGAGGAAAGGTAGATTTAAAAAAATTAATGGAGATACTTTATGAAAAAGGAATAAAGAGCATTTTGTTAGAGGGAGGGGGAACATTAAACTGGGGTATGTTTAAGGAAGGTTTAGTTGATGAAGTTTCTGTCTATATAGCTCCAAAAATATTTGGTGGAAAAGATGCTCCTACCTATGTAGATGGAGAAGGTTTTAAAACCGTTGATGAATGTGTTAAATTAGAATTAAAAAACTTTTATAAATTGGGAGAGGGAATTGTTTTAGAGTTTAAAGTGAAGAAGTGATAGAATATGCTTCCAAATAAAAAAGGTTTAGAGATTATTAGAAAATATATGAAAATATACAATGGAAGTAATGAAGATTATATTAAAGAACATTTAGTTAAAGAATTAAAAGAAAACAATGTTTTAGTAGAAACTGAAGATGGAACCTATACATTAAAATCTGAAAATGAAGAGGAAATGATGCACTCAAAAGTCGGGGCTTTAAAAGAAGCTGTTTATAAATTTGTTAAACCTTCAAATATTGAAAATTTAGAAAATCCAAGAGTTTTAGATTTGTGTAGTGGTTTATGTTATAATGCTATATCTGCTCTACATTATAATAAAAACAGCAAAATAGATA
>JALVUY010000247.1 GCA_027023665.1 Methanocaldococcaceae archaeon | reverse complement strand
GGTATTGGGTGCGATAGGAGATGCGATCGGGGACGCATCTCCTATCGCACCCAATACCCTAACATCGTCATATGTATCGTTTTTAGGTGTAAAACAATTAGGGAAAAATAAAAAATAAGGGCCGGGACCGGGAATTGAACCCGGGTCAGGGGATCCACAGTCCCCCAGGATGGCCACTACCCCACCCCGGCCACTCTACCTATGGTGCAGGGGCAGGGATTTGAACCCTGGAACCCCTACGGGACTGGGTCCTAGGCCCAGCGCCTTTGGCCAGGCTTGGCGACCCCTGCACATCAATCAATATAAACCTTGCTTAAACAAATAAAATAGTACTTAAATAATGCTCCGGCCGGGATTTGAACCCGGGTCGCGGGCTCGAAAGGCCCGCATGATTGGCCGGACTACACCACCGGAGCATAATAGTGGGCCCGAAGGGATTTGAACCCTTGACCACTCGGTTATGAGCCGAGCGCTCTAACCAGGCTGAGCTACGGGCCCAGATAAAAAAATAAAGATTAAAAGTAGTAAAATCAATGGCGCCCCCAGCAGGACTCGAACCTGCGACCTACGGATTAACAGTCCGTCGCTCTACCAACTGAGCTATGGGGGCACATAAAAGTGGTGCCGCGGGGGTGATTTGAACACCCGACAACTGGATCTTCAGTCCAGCGTTCTCCCAGGCTGAACTACCGCGGCACCGGATGTTTGCATAATTATCCATTACACTTCACATATATAAACTTTTCGGTTTAGTGTAGTAAAATATATAAAATTGCAAATTAGTGAGATTAGTCTATTAATTTAGAAAATAGTTTTATAATATCTTTTGAACTCAAAACACTAACTATTTTTTCTTCACAAGGAGATTTAACATACAAGTGGTGTATATTATGCTCTGCCATAATTTCAATAGCTTTTTCTAAAGGAGCTTCAGGACTAATAGTTATTGGATTTACTGTCATGATTTCTTCAGCAGTTTTATCCAATTCATGATAATGCTTTAATATATCAGTATCTGTTATTATGCCCCAGTATCTCTCACCATCAGAAACTACAACAGAAGATATATCAAATTTTGCCATTGTTTTAATAACATCACTTAGCTTTGTATCTAATGAAACCTCCACAACTCCCTTTTTCATAACATCTCTAACTAGATATTTAGATATCATACTATTTCACCATATTTTCATACTTTTTAGTTTATTTTATCACTTAAAAATTTTTAATTACAATATATTATATAAAAGACTTTTCAACAGTATAAATTATTTAAAATATCTTAAAATTTAAATATTTATATTAATATTGGGATAACAACCTTCATATACACCTTTGACTATATCCTCTATTGTCGCTCTAATATTACAATATTGACAAATACAAATTTATGATCATGGTGTTGATTATGGATGATTTGACACAATTACCTGGTGTAGGTCCTTCAACTGCAGAAAAGTTAAAAGAAGCAGGTTATACTGACTTTATGAAAATTGCAACTGCAACTATTGGAGAACTTACAGAAATAGAGGGAATCAGCGAGAAAGCAGCGGCAAAAATTATAGAAGCCGCAAGAGAACTTTGTAACTTAGGATTTAAAAGTGGTAGTGATATTTTAAATCAAAGAAAGTATATTTGGAAGTTATCTACAGGAAGTAAAAATTTAGATGAAATTTTGGGAGGTGGTTTAGAGAGTCAATCAGTTACAGAATTCGCTGGAATGTACGGTTCTGGTAAAACACAAATAGCACACCAAGCATGTGTCAATTTACAATGTCCTGAAAGAATAATAGCCGAGGATTCTGTAAAAGAAGAAGTTTTAAATGATGCAAAAGCAGTTTATATAGATACTGAAGGAACATTTAGACCTGAAAGAATTGTTCAAATGGCAGAAGCCTTAGGATTAGATGGAAAAGATGTTTTAAACAATATTTTTGTAGCAAGAGCATATAATTCTGATATGCAAATGCTTTATGCTGAAAATGTTGAGAAATTAATAAGAGAAGGACATAATATAAAATTAATTATTGTTGATTCACTTACATCAACATTCAGAACAGAATATACAGGTAGAGGTAAATTAGCTGAGAGACAACAGAAATTAGGTAGACATATGGCTACACTAAATAAATTGGCAGATTTATATAACTGTGTTGTTATAGTAACTAATCAAGTGGCTTCAAGACCTGATGCAATATTTGGACCCTCAGAACAGGCAATTGGAGGGCATATAGTAGGACATGCAGCAACATTTAGAATATTCTTAAGAAAGGCAAAAGGAGATAAAAGAGTTGCTAAGTTATATGACTCTCCACACTTACCAGATGCTGAAGCAATGTTTAGAATAACTGAGAAAGGGATTCATGATTAATTAAATTTTTTTCTTTTTTATTTTTTATATAAAATAATCTAAAAATCTAAATTTAAAAATAAAAAGAAACATAAAAAAATCGTAAAAAAAGTTAATTTAGGCAGATTCTTTTTTCATTAATTCCATAACCTCCCTTAAGAATGTTTCTTGTCCTACTCTTTTCATGACTGCAGCTAATCTTTCTCTCTGTGGTTTTGTAGCATATTTGTCATAAACAACTAATACTTTATCTATCAAATTAATTATTTCATCAACACTGTTCATCTTCATACTAATTCCTTCAACAACTTCTCTTCCTGTTTTACCACCAACATAGACCATAAATCCTTCTTCTTTAACAATTCTTGCCTCATTAGGACATGCTTTTATACACTTACCACATCCAATACATACATTGTAGTTAGTGTAGGATGTTTCTCCTCTTATATCAATTGCCTCAACTTTACAAACTTCAAAGCATCTTCCACAACCATTACATTTTTCCTCATCGACAGCAGGGAATTTAACTCCTGCTATACCAATATCATGTACTTGTGGTCTTACACACTTGTTTGGACATCCACTAATTGCAATCTTGAATTTGTATGGAGCTGGTCTTTCTTTGAAGTTATCTTCAATGATTTTACATATTTCTGTTGTATCTATTAAACCACTACTACAGTTTCCAGCTCCAGGACATGCCAATGTGGCTCTAACTAATGGCCCTTCTGAACCTGTTATTAATCCTTTTTCATTTAACTCTAAGACTATGTCTTCAACATCAAATCCACTAATACCGTGGAGTTCATAAGCACCTCTATCAGTTATCTTTATCTTAGCATTGTATTTTTCAGCAATATCTAAGATTTCTTTTATTTCTTCAACAGTGTACCATCCTCCCGGCTTAGCTCTAATTCTTATGAAGTAAGTTCCATCTGCTCTTTTCCCGACTCCACCATAATCAGCTGTCCAGTAGAATGAAATGAATTCATTATTTTCCTTTCTTCTTTCAACTTCTTTTTTAAATCTCTTTAATTTCATCTGTCTTAACTTCTCAATTGCTTCTAAATTAACACCTTCTTTTAATTCAACAGCATTTTTAATCTCTTCTCCTTTCTTAGTTCTTATTATGACTGTTGAATAACCATCAGGACTTCCAACACATCCAACTGAAACATCTGCCAGTTCAGCATCAAAATCTCTACACATCTTACATCCTGGGCAGATTTCAAACTCTTTTAAGTCAATTTCTTTCTTCTCTCCATCTATATAAACAAGTAATTTTCCTTTCTTAATATCAAACTTATCAACTTTCTCAATATCTATTCCATGCTTCGCTAAAACTTCTTTCATATTATCGTATCTAAACTTTTCAGTACAGAATAAACCAATTAAATACTCAATTTTTGGTAATTTAACTGGTTTTCCATTCTTACCGAGTTCAAAATCGTGCTTAGCGTGGTATGGGAAGTATTGTAATTTTCTTAACCCATTTATTTGGCAAGGTAATCCAACGACTGCAACTTTCTCTAATCCCATTTCTCCAGCCTTTCTTAATGCATCTAAAGTTGAGATAGCATATTTTGATTTTGCTGTCTTTAATAAATCCTCTGCAGTTTGAACTACTAATGAAACTGGTTTCCAGCACTCATCTCCAACAACTATTACTCCATCAATTTTTCCATTTTCTAATAAGTATTTTAGGAATGCTGTTACAACCCCTCCATCTTGTCCTTTAATGTCACTCTTCCCGTAGTAATATTCTTCCTTAAAGTTTTCTCTTATCTTTATTTGATATTTTCCTGAGGAAACTCTCGGACATACCTCAAAACACATACCATTTCCTTTTCTTAAACATTCCTCCTCAATGTATGGCTTTTCATCAAATTTTATTATATTGTTTGGACAAACAATTGCACATGTCCCACATCTTGCACATATACCACTTTCTACTATTTCATTTAACTTCCACTCGTACATTACTATCACCTATATGTGTGAATAATTTGTTCACACCTTAATTTTTTAACTAAGGTGTATATAAAACTTACTAACGTGTGCATAAACTATGCACACATGATTATATTATAGTTCATTTACATATTTTTATATGCATGCATTCCTTTATATATTTGGTGGTATTATGCTCTGTAACCAAAATTACAAATTTGGTATTATCCCAAAAAAGGATGGATACATGATAAGGTTATCTTTAAAACCAGGTTACATAACATCTGAGCAATTGGATGCAATAAGTTATATTGCAAAAAATTTTGGAAATAATAAAATTCACATCACAACAAGACAAGGTATTGAGTTAAAGATAAAGCATGAATACTTAGAAGAGGCTGAAAGAATATTAAATAAAGTTGGAATTAAGTTAGGTTCAACAGGTAGGAGGATTAGGCAGATAGTTGCATGTATTGGAACTGAATGCCCAAATTCTATTGGAGATTCAATAAAATTGGCAAGAATGATCCATGATGAGTTTGAAGGAATTTGGGTTCAAAAAAAGTTGAAAATAAATGTCAGTGGATGCCCAAATGATTGTACTCATCACCAATTTTGTGATATTGGTATTTGTTTTAGATATATTTTAGAAATTAATAAAAAAGAATGCACAGAATGTGGAAAATGCAGAGGTTTTTGTGAAATAGATGCAATAGATTGGGTAAATAAGGTTATAAAAGAAAATTGCATTGGAATGGGAGAATGTCTCAAACTCTGCAATGCTATATATATTAAAGATAGAGTTATATCAATATTCATTGGTGGAAAAGGAGGAAAGTTTCCAAAAAAAGGAAAATTCTTAATAAATGTTAAAACAGAGGATGATGTTATAGAAGTTATTGACTTTATAATTGGACTATACTCAAAGTATGGAAAAGGTAGAATGTATGATTTTGTTGAACAGCTTGGTATTGAAAACATTAAAAAAAGATTAAAAGATGAGATTTTAATTAGGTGATAAATTGGATAATCTCATAGTAGCAAGGATGCAGAAATTTACTATTGAGGATTTAATGAGATGTATTTTAGGATTACAGGAAATTGAAATTAGAATTTATTTTGAACTTTTGGATATGAAAGAAGCTACAGTAATGGAAATTGCTGAAAGAGTAGATAGAGATAGAACAACAGTTCAAAAAGCATTGAGAAGTTTAATGAATTGTGGATTGGTTGAGAGAGAAAAAATAACAGAAAAGAGTGGATTTAAATATGTATATAGGCCAGTTGAATTTAAAGAAGTTAAAGAAAAGATGGAAAAACTTTTGGATGAGTGGTATTTAAGTGTCAAAGAATGGCTAAAAAAATACTAATAATAAAAATATATGGTTCTATAGCATCTTCATTAAATGTAGCTACATTTGTAGCTACATTATATTTTTTAGTTACTAACATATCATAAATTATAAATAAATTTTTTAAGTAGAATAATAAATTTAATAGCAAGTTTAATAAATAATAATAAACAAATGAAAATGAGTAATTTATGTTTAGCTAAATATTACGGTGGTCATATGTATTACAATTTCACACTCTTATTTGAGTGCATTGAAACTTCTCTATTTTATACAATAAAAATATCTATTGTTGTATTATTAACGATGTTTATTGTAAATTATATTATGAATATTGGAGCAATG
>JALVUY010000246.1 GCA_027023665.1 Methanocaldococcaceae archaeon | reverse complement strand
AGGTATTGCCTATCTTAAAAAGGCATTTTACAAAGATCCTGATAACAAAAATATACTTATACCTCTTGGATTTGCACTTATCAGAGAACAAGTTCCATATTTAGCAGTGTCAGTTTTAGCGAGGGCAGCCTCATTATTTAAAGATAATGCAGATATACATAAATATTATAGCATTGGTTTACAACAGCTAGGTTGGACTAATCCAGCACTAAAAGAATTAATGCAAGCATATAAACTCGATCCAAAAAATCCAGATACATTATTTAATTTAGCCGTTCTATATTCAACAAAAAATAATATAAAGCAAGCAAAAGAATGGTATAAAAAAGCAAGACAAGCCGGTTGCGAACCCGATCCACGTCTAGAAGAATTATTTAAAAAATAAATATGCAAAAGCATCCAATACAAAGGCAAATTTTATCACTTTATTATTTTCAATACCCAATATTGATTAGTTATGACACTTATATTAAGCGTTTAGTATTGAATAAGATAAATAAAGAGATATTCATATCTGAATATTTTCTTTAATAATAAAAAGGGCTTGTTTTTGAAATGAATAAGGGTGAAAAAGGAACTTCTTGCGGAGTAGTTAAAATAAATAATAAATAATTTATATGGAGTATAGTTTGGGTTTTATAATCGGGGCTATATTTGCGGCATTTTTGATATCTTTATCCGCTATTATAGGATTAAAGATTACACAAGGTATGGAGAAGATAGATGTTGAGAGTTCATGGATACAACTAAATAAAAACATAAAAAAGATGGTAGATAATGTTTATGTACAGGCAGAGGGAAGCAGTGTTAAATTTAATCCTATGCTTACTCCTAATCAGATTCTTTGTTTTTTGAATGAGAATAATCCTTTAAGTTCTGATATGGTTGAGGATGATAAGAATTTTTTGCAGTACTTGCGTGATGAATGGGAAGACGGAGAGTTTCCTAATCTATATTATAGGGATAATAATATTAAGAGATATGCTTATATAGAGCATTTAAAACCTTCTCAAACTATTTGTTTGCTTACAAATAACAATCTTGTTTATTTTGAGAATAAAGGTACTTATGTTGATGTAGTAAAATAAGAATAGAATATATGCCCCCGCCGGGATTTGAACCCGGGTCTACGGCTCGAAAGGCCGTCATCCTTACCGGACTAGACTACGGGGGCGGATTTTGTTATAGAAGCCCCGGGAGGGATTCGAACCCCCGACCACG
>JALVUY010000245.1 GCA_027023665.1 Methanocaldococcaceae archaeon | reverse complement strand
CTACAATCTGCGAAGGTGTGTCGGAAGAAGTTATAAACCTCTCGGTGGAAAAGGAAATAAACACCTCCTCCGAAAGGGGCGAAATTTCCACCTATACACCTATGGAGTTTGAAGAGGAAGTTTTTAAAGCCCTCGTGTTGGGTATAAGGGATTACTTCTCCAAACAGGGGTTTAAAAGGGCGATTTTGGGACTTTCGGGGGGAATAGACAGCGCGCTGACGGCGGTTTTGGCGAGCGAGGCGCTCGGCGCCGAGAATGTGTTAGCCCTCTACATGCCGACGGTTTTCAACTCCACCGAGAGTTACGAAGATGCGAAAACCCTCGCGGGAAATTTGGGAATAAACTTCCGCGTTGTGGAGGTTGAACCCTTTTTCGAACGCTTTGAGGAAACCTTTAAAAAACTGTTCCCCGATTGGAGGTTTGACGTAGCCGACGAAAATATCCAAGCCCGTATAAGGGCAAACATAATCTTTTACTTCTCCAACAAAAGGGGTTATATAGTCCTCTCCACCTCCAACAAGAGTGAGAGCGCGGTCGGATACACCACCATTTACGGGGATATGGCGGGGGGTTTCGCACCCTTAAAGGACGTTTATAAAACTTGGGTCTATCGCCTCGCCCGTTGGTATAACCGCCATAGGGGTAAAGAGGTCATTCCCCAAAGGATAATAGAAAAGCCGCCTTCGGCGGAATTAAGACCCAACCAAACCGACCAAGACACCCTTCCCCCTTACGAGGTGCTGGACCAAATCCTCCAACTCTATATAGAGGAAAACCTTCCCCCCTCGGAAATAGTAAAAAGAGGCTTCGAACCCCAATTGGTGGAAAGGGTTATAAAAATGCTCCATCGGGCGGAATACAAGAGAAAACAGGCACCTATAGGGGTGAAAATCACAAAGGTCTCCTTCGACAGGGATTGGAGAATGCCTATAGTCAAAAATGTGGTGTTTTAACCCTCCTTCCTTTTTTGCTTTAACCGAAAAAAGTCAGCGAGGGGAAAAGAATTTCACCCCCCCAACCTTGCGGGGTCTAAGAAATAGACCTCCGAAACCCCACCCTTAGAGGTTACACCTATAAGCTTATCCGCCAGATAAGCCACGCTTTCGCGCAAGGTGACCACTATAAACTGCGCCTCCTTCGAATACTCCTTGATAAGCTCCCCAACCTTCACGGCGTTCGCCTCGTCCAGGTGTGCGTCGACCTCGTCGAAGTAATAGAAGG
>JALVUY010000244.1 GCA_027023665.1 Methanocaldococcaceae archaeon | reverse complement strand
CACGCATTTACACACGACATACATAAACTACATACCTTAAAACTGTCTATATCTATCGCCTTCGTCGGACATTCTTCCTGACACGCATAACATACTAAACATGCTTCTTTTTGTATGGTAATGCTCATAATTATCACATCCTCCTCAAAAGATTTTGTGCTAAAACCCTTAAAAGGATTTTAGCGTAATCCCCATGCGTAAGGGGATAATAGCTCACAACCTCCCAAAAGGGTTCGGTTGTGAGCTTATTCTTTTATAACTTCAATAATTTTTTCTCCTTTCTTATCTTTTACTATTATGTGTGCCGCACATGAATATCAAGGATCGTATGCCCTTAAAACGATCTCTATCAAGTTTAATTTTGATTCATCAACTTTTACTGTGCTTTTTTCAGCCATACTCATCACCACACTAATAATTTTACTACTACTATTAAAACTATTAAAATTGTAATAAGATAAATAGGATGAGCGTAATTCTAAATTTTTTCTAAAAAGTTTTATTTAAATATTTCTTTAGCCGCCTGTTGAATCGCCTTTTCCATTGTAGGAACATTGTGAGTTGATGCTACTATCATATTTGCCTTAACAACGATTCCATTTTCATCAGTTTCATAATTGTGTATTAAAACCCCTCTTGGGGCATATACTACTCCTACACCATTTCCTGCTTTAGGTTCTACCTCTGCTTTTATATCATCAGAAGTTATGTCATTATCTTCTAATAAAATTTTAGCCTTTTCACACGCTTCAACAATTTCTATTAATCTTGCATGATGATATGCTAAAGATTGATTTGCTGGAAATCCAAAAATATCAAAGAATTCTTTTCTATATTCTTCAGCTAAATCAGTTTCCATTGAATCACAGACATTTAACATTGATAATGGACCTACTCTATAGATTCCTTCAGGGTATCCTACTTTCTTATAATATGGATATTTAACATAGCTGTGAGAAACAATGTGCTCTCCTATGTAGTCTAAGTATTCATTAGGTTGGAATTCTACTTTTTCTTTTCCATCAGGAGATAAGAATCTTAAAGTTCCATCATAAACATTATGTTTTCCATCTTTAACTAATCCTAAATACCATGTGTCTATAACTCCTAATGTTTTTATTAAATCCATATACTGTTCGTTTAATTTCTTTATTAATTCCACACCATTTTTAGCATATTCTATCATTCTATCTACATCTTTTAGCAACTCATCTCTCTCTTCTTCAGTTAATCTCTTAGATTGTCCTCCAGGAATCCCAGTAACTGGATGAATTGCTTTACCTCCAATCATTTCAATAATTTTCTGTCCAAATTTTCTTAATTCAATAGCCTGTTTTGCAACTTCTGGAGCTTTATCTATAACTCCTATTACATTTCTTATCTTAGGATCTGCATCCACTCCAAGAACAAAATCAGGAGCTGCTAAAAAGTAGAAGTGCAAAGCATGACTATGAATTATATTACCAATGTTCATTAATTCTCTTAATTTTTTAGCAGGTTCTGGAATTTCTACACCCCATGCATCATCAACAGCCTTAACACTTGCTAAATGGTGAGGAGTTTGACAAATTCCACAGATCCTTGGAACAATTCTTGGCACTTCCTCAGCTGGTCTTCCTACAACAAATTGCTCAAAACCTCTTAATGCAGTTATATGTAATTTAACATCCTTAGGATTACCATTTTCATCTAAAGTTATAGTTACTTTTCCGTGACCTTCCAACCTTGATAGAGGTTCAATTACTATTTTCCCCATAAATTCACCCTTATTTAGTTTATTTAAATTATTTTACTTTTCTATTAATTAATGCCGCTGGCAATGTAAATCTGTTTAATAGAGCTACTTTATCAGGTATTTCTAAAGCGGCTTCCCCAGCATTTGCCAAAACATTTGCCGCATTTGCACCTAAATCTAAGGATTTATCTGTCTTTCCATAACATCCTCTACATGGAACTCCTGCCTTAGGACACTTTGCCCCACAACCAGCTCTTGTAGCGAATCCTAAGCATACATATCCTTGCTCAAATAGACATTTCTCAGGATCTGGTTTTCCTTCAAATGTTCTCTTAAACTTCTCTGGGAACACATTTTCTTTCTTTCTAGGACATTCATCACATACAATTTTTGTTGGTAATTTAGGCTCTTCTCCATTCAATAAAGCTATAATGGCATCAGCGATCATTTTTGGAGTTGGAGGACATCCTGGAATTATATAATCAACTTTTATATAGTCACTTATAGGCTTAACATATTCTGTTAAAGGAGGAATTTCTTCAGAAGGTATTTCTCCCTTATTTTCTGTTGAATCAGTTGAATATACAGTATTCAATAACTCCTCTTTTGTGTATAAGTTAGCCAATCCTGGAATTCCTCCATAAGCAGCACACGTTCCCCATGCAATGACAATTTTTGATTTTTCTCTTATTTCATGAAGCAAATGCTCATCATGCTCATTCCTAACTCCACCCTCAACTAAAAATACATCTATTCCTTCAGGAATTTCTTTTGGATCTGCAATTATTGGGGCATAGACAATCTCTAAATTTGGCAATACTTCTAATAACTTGTCATGTAAGTCTAACAATGATATGTGGCATCCTGAACATCCACATAACTGTATCATTCCAACTTTAACTGCCAAGGTAATCACCCTAAAAACTTTAAAAAAATTTTTATTTAAATTGCCGGAGAACCCCTCACATAGGGGCGGTTGTTCTCTCGGTCCCTTTCGGGTTCCCGAGAGAACTCATCCCTTTAATCTCCGGCTTTACTGTTTTTTGAGAGGGTTAGGTCCTAACTTTTGCAATCTCTCAGTCATTTCATTAACTGCAGCAACGAACTTGTCTGCCTCAGCGGCAGACATGAAGAACATTTCAATTCTGTCTCCACCAATACCTAATTCATCTAATAATTTTTTAGCGAACCTAACCCTCTCTTCAGCTTTTAAGTTACCTGTTTCGTAAACACACTCTCCTTTTTTTCACCCTACAACCATAACAGCATCGGCTCCCTTTTGGAAAGCCCTTAGTGCATAAGTAATATCAAATTTACCAGTGCAAGGGAGCCTAACGATTCTTACGGTTGTAGGGTATTGCATTTTACTGGTTCCTGCCAAGTCTGCAGCCCCATATCCTCATTGATAGCAACAGAAAGTAATTATTATTGGATCACTCATACACATCCCCTTATAACCTGAGTTTTATAATTTTAGTTCTATTTAGTTCTATAATAATTATTATTTAGAAATTAGTTAGAAATTAGAAAGAAATAATTACGGGCACATGCCCTCCCATCAGCACCATCCTGGCTAAAAGCCTTCGGATGGTGCCTCATTTGGTATTTATCTGCCCCCAATGTTGAGCTCATAACCTATGACATATTTATATAGATGTGGAGCCTGTGCCTTTTTAACTCTCTAATTTTTGGTGAGCTTCTAATACTCCATCAATAAATGAAATTATTTGCTCATCTCTGTAATATCTCAACTGCATAGCACCACTTGGACATGCTCCAGCACATGCTCCACAACCTTTACAGGCGACATCATTAACTTGAGCTACTAAGTGCCCATCTTTTTCTACATATGTTATAGCATTATATGGACACATCTTAGCACAAACTTTACATCCTCCACAAATATCTTCGTCAACAACAGCTCTAATCATCTCAATCTTAAACTGTCCCTGAGCCATTGGTATTGACACTGCACTTGCAGCCCCTTTAGCTTGAGCTACAGTGTCTGGAATGTCTTTTGGACCTTGAGCAACTCCTGCAATTGCTATACCATCAACTTTTGTATTTACTGGAGCTAACTTTGGATGTAACTCTTTGAAGAATCCATCTGGACTTAATTCTATACCCAGCATTTTTGCTAATTTTGGATTGTCAGGTTTTGGAGATAATCCTGCTGATAATACAACTAAATCAGCTTCAATTTCTACAATTTCTCCTAACAATGTATCTTCCACTCTAACAATTAAGTTCTTAGTCTCTGGATCTTCCATTATGCAAGCTGGTCTTCCTCTAATGAACTTAACTCCAAACTGTTCCTGAGCTCTTCTATAGTATTCTTCATAACCTTTACCGAAAGCCCTGATATCCATATAGCAGATATAAACTTCAGTGTTTGGATCATGCTGTTTAAGTAGCTGTGCGTTCTTCAAGGCAAACATACAGCAGATTCTTGAACAGTATGGCTTTCCTACTTTTGCATCTCTTGAACCTACACACTGTATAAATACTACTCTGTGAGGATGCTTTCCATCACTTGGTCTTATCTCATGTCCACCAGTAGGACCTGCTGGGTTTATCATTCTCTCTAATTCTAATGTTGTTATGACATTATCATAAACTCCATAACCATACTCTTCTTTTAAAGTACAGTCAAATTCATCATAACCAACAGCACAGATTATTGTTCCAACTTTTATCTTAATCTCTTCAGGTTTTTGATCATATCTTATAGCCCCTGGTCCACAAACTTTTTCACAGAGACCACATCTTATACAGTGTTCCATGTCTATTGTATAAATCAGTGGAACTGCCTGTGCAAATGGGACATAAATTGCTTTTCTTGTACCTAATCCTAAATCAAACTCATTTGGCACTTCAATTGGACAAACTGCGGCACAGGCTCCACATCCAGTACATACATTTTCATCAACATATCTTGGTTTTTTCTCAATTGTAACTTCAAAGTTTCCGATATATCCTTCAACATTTTTAACTTCGGCATAGGTTATGAGCTCAACATTGGGGTGGTTTGCAACGCTAACCATCTTTGGGGCCAAAATTCACAGCGCACAGTCGTCAGTTGGGAATGTCTTAGCAAGTTGAGCCATCCTTCCTCCAATTGATGGCTCTTTTTCTACTAAATATACTTTATAACCTTGATCTGCTAAATCAAGTGCTGCTTGGATTCCAGCAATACCTCCTCCAATTATAAGGCAAGATTTATCTACATTAACAACTTTTTGAGGAACATCTTCTAATCTCTTAGCTCTTTCTACACCTCCAGCAACTAACTCCATCGCTTTTTTAGTAGCTTTTTCTCTATCATTCATATGTACAAATGCACACTGTTCTCTAATATTTACGAACTCCAAGTAATATGGAGATAGCCCTGCTTCTTTTATACAATTTCTAAAAGTAGGCTCGTGGATCTTTGGAGTACATGCGGCTACAACAACCCTATCTAAGTTGTATTCCTTTATACATTCTTTAATCAAGTTTTGACCTGGATCAGCACACATAAAAGGGTAAGTTTTAGCTACAACCACTCCATCTAATTTTTCTGCAAAATCTCTAACAGCTTCACAATCTACAACACCATTAATGTTAGACCCACAATAACAGACAAATACCCCAATTCTTGGGGACATAGATTCACCTCCAAGAATAGAAATCACAAATAGTTAATTATACGGCACCCTATAAAAATGTATATTCTTAAATTACCTAATAGATGTCATTAAATTGTTTAATATTAAGCCAAAAATTCATTTAAAAATCCCAGAATTGAGGTATCTTAAATTTACTAAAATATTCTTTACTAAAATTTAAGTATTTTTGATAGAAAACTTTATATAGTAGAAATGTTAATTACAATCGATGGCGCTGGTGGGATAGTGATGGGCTCCCCCACCCCATCGCTGATAACCAGCGCCATAGTTGTAGATTAACGCAATTTACAGAATATATCTCCCTCCCCCACAAATTTTTTTATTACACAGTTTCATTTATTAATTTAGATATTTAAAATAATTGTTAACAAAAAATATATATTTGAAAATATTTAAATAAAAATTATAAAATTTTAATTTTAAGGTGGGCAATTATGAGAAAATTAGAAGATTATCTTTCTGAAGCATTTAAATACGCTTTTTCTGACATAAAAAAAGGGTTAATAGGGGGTTTATTATATGCAATATCTGGAGCAATGGGAGTTTTAATATCTATAATATTTACCATATTAAGATTAAATACTGAAACTATGGGTTATTATAATT
>JALVUY010000243.1 GCA_027023665.1 Methanocaldococcaceae archaeon | reverse complement strand
GGAGTAGTTATTATTGAATATTAATTAATGGGAGGAGTTATTGCTCTTGACAGGGGCGGAGACCAATGATATGCTCCCAATGAACCCAGAGAGACATGAGGCTGATGACGCCCAAGTCCAATATGGACTTTTGTCTATTTTTGTCCATATTGGACAGACCCCTTTTGCATCAAAGTACATTGTTATATTTAATCCTGCAAAAGTCCTATATTTACTTAGGGGGAATATTTTAACAAAATTAAAAGAAATAAACCTTTATTATGATGATGGACTAAATTTCAAAAAAAGTTTGATAGTTCCATTTGCAATATTTTTAGTAATCTTATCACTAAATACTCCTGGCCTTATTTTATCATTTATGTGATTAGGGGAAAAATGATTGAACTAAAAAATATGACAAAAATCTACTATATGGGTAATAAGGTAATATATGCCTTAAAAAATGTAAATCTAACTATTAATAAGTAGGAATTTGTTTCTATTATGGGCCCTTCTGGAAGTGGAAAATCAACTTTATAAAGAATAAAAATTACTGCATACCAATAAAGTAATATTTCTTTCCATCAATTTCTATGCATTCTAAATTTTCACTATTTTTTAATACATATAGATATTTTCCAACCTCTGAAATATGTAATCCCAAAGCGTTTGATAAATCTTCAACTGTGCATGGTCTTATTTTTAATATTGATGAAATTCTTTCGAGAATATTAGAATTCAACGACTCTTTATATTTCTTTGGACTTTTTTCTCCTATTATAAATGCTTTTTCCCCGAGAATTTCTCTAATCTCTTTTAACCTCTCATACTTTACTTTTTTTGCATACTTTTCACATGGAGGTCTTATTGGAGTGTTTATCTCAATATGATCTGGATTTATTTTATCAAATATCTCTTTAAGTTTGTATATTGTTTCATCATCGTCATTTATCCCTTCCAAAACCATTAACTCTATATTTAAGATAGTTTCATCTGCCTCTCTTCTAAATTTAATCAATCCTTCAATAACATCTTTAAGTTTTATCTTTGTCCTATGAATTTTTTCAAACATTTCTTGATTTGTTGAAGTTAAAGTTGCAGAAACTAAATCAGCATTTTTTAATGCATTTCTAACAGATTTATAGTTCATCAATGATGAGTTAGTTATAACACAAATTGGTATATTGAATTCTCTCAATCTTTCAATAGATTCTTTTAAATAAGGAGATAATGTTGGCTCCCCACTTCCAGCAAAAGTTATGTAATCAATATTTGGATTTTCAGAAACTATCTTTTTGACTTCTCTATATATGTCTTCATCAGTTGGAAACTTTTCTAAAACTTCCTTTGGAATTTCTTTTGGAGAACTTACTAAATATCTCGTCCTTCCAAGTTGGCAGTATATACAGTCAAATGTGCAAGTGTAATAAACTGGATCTATTCCTAAGGATAAACCTAACCTTCTCGAAGGAACTGGACCATAGACGAACATTTTTTATCACTTAAATTTATTTATTATTGATTGATTATTTTCTTTTTGATAGAAGGAAATAAATTATTGCCCCTATGATTCCTAAAAACCAAACTACTAAAAGCCAAAATATTTTTTCAAGTGTCTTTAAATCATCTCTTTTTATAATGTCCAATACAACTATTATAAAAACAACTATTTTTATTATCCACCATATAAATCCAAAAAATGCAAAATTAAAGAATGGAAATCCATAAAAGCCATAATTATAGCCCCAAGGAGGACACATTGGAGGATACCACATATTTACTTCACCTTACTCAATAATTACATTTTTTTCAACATCACATTTTAATGAATTATTAATAAGACATTTATTTGAGCCTTTTAGGACTAATTCTTTTAATTCTTCTTCGTTTATATTTTCCTTGTTATTTAGATTAACAATAATGTCTAAAGCAATTTTTTCTACACATCCTTTTTCAAAACTCTTTTCAATAGATGACACTTTAACGGTTACATCAGCAGCATCTATATTATTTTCAGATAAAGTTCTTCCAACAGCAATGGCGATACATCCACAAAGCCCAGATAAAAACAAATCCATAGGAGATATTGTCTCTTTTGTGGCTCCTTTACCTCCTTTTGAATTTAATTTTAGCCCTTTAACGCTTATAGTTGCATTAAAATTTCCTTCATATTTTGAATATATTTGATAGTCGTTATTTTTTGAGACAATTATATCAACAATATTCTTTATAAATTCCTCTCTTTTATCCTCTGGAATTTCTAATAGGAATTTATCCAAAGCCTTTGGCATCATTTCTGGCATCATCTTTGGAGCCATTTCTTTGCACATATCAGAGTTCATCATTTTTTCAATCATTTCTTTCATATTACCCATCATCATTGGATTCATAATATCACCTCAAGTTTTATAGTTTTTTCTGAATTTTCAAATATTTAGTATTCTCATTAATAATTTTATTTTTTTATACTATATTAACTTAATCTTTTTAGTGTCCTTTAAACGGATAGCCGTGATATGTGGCTATTGCGGTTTTTATAAAGGTTATAGCCCATAAACCAAACAACAGCCAGTATAATCCAAAACCAATGTAATCTATTATACTGGGAATATTCCATAAACCATATGAGATGATGCAACATATGCCCCGAGAGGGAAGATAAATGCCCACCAAGGCATACCATAAGGCAACTTTAATTTTTTAACATAGTGTATTGTCATTATTATTGCCATTAAAGCCCACCACACACCGAAGCCCCAAAACAGCAATGAAAATATATAAAATGGCTCTTTTACTGAAATAAATGAAGAATGATTTACTAAATTAATCAACGCTATAATTCCTGCTCCGATTGGACCTAAATTGATCCATATTGTTGGAGCTAATGCTGAAGGTAGAGGATGATGGAGGATGAATCTATATATAACTATTGCAAGTAATGCCAAATATAAGAAAAATCCTGACCCCCAACCATAGTAATTGATAAATATTGCCAATTCATGCCATATTCCAGTTAGATGAGGGATTATTAAACTTCCAGCAATTGGAACAACTATTAAACCTACTGGTGGAATATACCAACCTGGATTAACATGATCTAACTTTATACCGTCTGATTTAAACATATAGTAAGGAACTATTAAACTAAACAGTAGCATACCAACTGCTCCAAAAGCCCAAAAGTATTTTGCAATATCTATATTATGCCCAATTAGAATAAAATCTGATGCTAATACGAGCATTGCTACTGCAATCGTTGGATAGAATGAACTTAATATTGGATGTTCTAAATCAGCCAATGCATCTTTTGGGAATAATATCCATCTCAAAGTCCAGGGAATTAAAAATGCAAAGAACATTATAATATTTAAGTAAAACAAACCAACAGCAACATATTTTAATATTGGAATATATACTGAATACATCCAACTAGATATTGCTAAAATTCCTGTTCCCATTACTGCCGCAAACCACGAAGGTATAAAATTTTTAACAATGTCCCATTTTGATTCACATGCTTCTAACATCACTCCCACTCATTTAATTTATCCCATATGTGGTTTATGTTATTATATTCGTTAGACCAATATTTAAACTTTTCTATATACCAATTAATTCTAATATTTTTAAAATAAATTTGAATATATAAATATATGATAAAAATAAAAAATTAAAAAAATTTTAAAAATTAATCCTTAGTTATCATGGTTCCTATTCCTTCCTCGGTAAATATTTCTAACAACAAAGCATGAGGAATTTTTCCATTTATTATATGAACACTCTTAACTCCATGATTTAAGGCATACAAAGCACTTTCTGCCTTAGGAATCATTCCTCCCTTTATTCTACCATCTTCAATCATTTCAACTAACTCTGAGGCAGTTAATTTTCTATGCAATGTACTTGGATCATTTACATCATCCATTATTCCATCTACATCAGTTATTAAAATAAGTTTTTCAGCCTTTAAAGCCCCTGCTATGTCTCCAGCGACTGTATCTGCATTTAAATTATATGCCTCCCCTTTTTCATCCAAACCTATTGGAGATATTACTGGAATATATCCATTTCTTATTAATATCTCTAAGAGTTCAGTATTAACTTCAACTGTCTCACCAACTTTACCTAAATCAACTGCTATTTTTTCTCCTTTATCATTTTTAATGTATTTTATTTTTTTCTTTGCAATTATAATTCTTCCTGACTTTCCTGACAATCCAACTGCCTTTCCTCCAAATTTTGATAGTTTAGAAACAATATCTCCATTTATTTTCCCAGCCAACACCATCTCAACAATATCTAAGGTTTCCTCATCAGTTACCCTTAAACCATGAATAAATTTTGGTTTTTTACCCATTTTTTCCATTGCTTTATTAATCTCTGGCCCTCCTCCATGAACAACTACGGGATGTATTCCAACATATTTAAGTAAAACAACATCCTGAGCTGTCCAATTTTTCGCTTTTTCATCAATCATCGCATGTCCTCCATACTTTATGACAAATGTCTTTCCATGGAACTTCTGAATATATGGTAACGCTTCCAATAAAACCTCTGCCTTTTTTACCATAACAATCCCCAAGATTTTTATTTTATTCTGTTAAATGAAATATTATTTATTTAAACTTTATCAAACGATAAGTTATAAATAATAGCAAAGTTGTATATGTAAAGTTAAAGGAAATTGATAAAAATAATGAAGAAGAAATAAAAAGAGTGTTTTAGTCGTTGGTGAGAAACAATGCCGAATTATCATGTAACATTACAAGCGGCTTACATCGTGAGAAATGTAGATGATGTCGAAGACGCTATAAGCGTTACAATATCTCAGATAGGTAAAATGTTAAATAAAGAAGGATTAAATTATGTTGATATAGACATTGGATTGACAATATGTCCAAAGTGTGGTGAGTTAGTAGATTGTGTTTTAGTTGTAGCAAGAACAGCCTTAGTAGGAGTTTTACTCTCCATGAAGGTGTTTAATGCAGAAAGTCCTGAGCATGCTATAAGAATAGCAAAGGCAACAATTGGAAAAGTTCTAAAAAATATACCATTAGAGCCAGTTGATGTTGTAGAGTTGGAGAAATAAAATAATAAAGTAAAAATAGCAAAAAATAAAGAGTTATAGTTAATGCTTAATTAAGAATTAATACAATAAAAAATAATATTAAAATTAAATCTTTGTTATTTATCCTTTTTTAAATCCTAACCCAAAGCCAATTAAAAATGAAGTTCCAAATGAAAGGGAGTGTATTAAACCAACAAGTTTATTTCCAAAAACTATTAAAGAACTTTCAAAGTTTCCAATTAATGCTAAAAAAGCATCTTTATTGATACTTATAACTCCTATTTTTGCTAAGTAAAGTAAGCTTAATATATAGATACCTATTAAAAACGCTACTATTTTTATCGCCTTTTTTGTAGCCCATCCAATAACAAATCCAATAACAAATCCTCCTCCAATATCTGGAATAAATTGAGTAATCTCCATAATTACTCACCTTCTTAATAATTACTTGGTTATTATTCATTTAAGTATAAAAAAGTTTCTTTTTAAGTGTGATACTTATGAAAACATACATTGGAAAGATTCACTTGAAGTGGTGTGAAAATTGTAATGTTCCTTTATTGGGCAAAGTTTGCGAAGTTTGTGGCTCTGAGGCTAAAGAGGTAAAATTAACGCCTCCAGGAGATCCAAGATTAGGATTTCAGTATGATATTGATTTTATAAACAAAGTCATTGAGGAAGAATTTGGTGCAAAAAATGTATTAAATGGAAAAATAATTTTATTAAATAAACTGCCCGGAAATGAAGAGGCATATGAAGTCATAGTTGATGGAGAAGTTAAATATATCTTATACTTTGATGAAAATAAAGAAAAATGGAAAATTAAATTAAAATTAAGTGGAGCGAGAGATTTAATAGAAAAGGGGGCATATAAAAAAATAGTCAAAATAAAAAACGATATAGTTGATATTTTCAAAAATAGAAAAGGTTCTATTTTAAAGCCCGGAATCGTTGAATTTACTAA
>JALVUY010000242.1 GCA_027023665.1 Methanocaldococcaceae archaeon | reverse complement strand
AAAATATTCTTATTTTTATTTTTAATATTTTGATTTTTAATAAATCAAAATGTTTTTGCTGATGATATTTTATTAAAAGATATAAATTGAAATCATAGTTATATTACTAATCAATATAATGGTATTAATAATTGATTAACTTATATTTTCTGAGTTGATACTAATAAATTTTATGTTGATAGTATTGATACTAATTATAGTACTTGAATGACTTTTAATATTTATAATAATAAAGATAGTTATGACTGAAAATTTTATAATTATAATGTAATTGATAATAATTGATTTTATATAATTTTTTGAGTTTATAATTCTGGTAAGTATGAGTGTGGAACTTCTCCTACTTATTATTGTAGAGCTTATAATTCTAGACTTTTTACTTTTAATTCTCATACTCAAGAATTAAATAAAATTATAGATTCTAACTCAAGAATTAGGACTAGGAATTCTAATCCTTGATATGCTAAAGTTAATTTTGCTTTTGATGATAATTTTTTTTATTTTAAATGATATTGATTTAATAAAAAAATAGATATTTTAAATAATCAAATTTCAAATTTAACTGAGACTTGAACTGTTGTAGAAAGTCAAACTGCTTTAAAAATTTGACAAGATAGAAAATATTTTAGATATTTGTATTGATATTTATTTGATACTAGTTCTAATTCTTGACTTAATAATGATAGTTTAGACTATTATAAATATTTTAATAATTGAAGTACAAAAGCTTTAGTTCATAAAACAATTGATTTTCCTTGAGATACTAATTGAATTCTTACAAGAACAAATTTAATTTATCATAATTTAGATATATCTAATAATGAGTTACAAGTTTCTTATTCTATGAATAATATAGAAAATTGAAGTTGAGCAAATATTACTTATGATTTAGTTTTAAATTCTAATTGAATTTTTAAAAATTTGTCTTGATATTATTTTAAAATTACTGATGATAAAATTTTAGATAATACTTCTATTTGAAATGAATTTAATAATAAAAAATTTATAACATTATATGATAACTCACTTTATTATTTAAGTGGAAGTAAGTTATATGTTCAATGAGATCTTAATAATATTTCTGGTAATGGTTTTTTTAATAATTCTTGAAGTATTGTTAATAATAATAATAATAATAATAATAATAATTCTTGAACTGGTTTAACTTCTACTTGAAGTATAGAAGATATACAAGATTTAGCTAATTCTAAGGTTGTTTCTGATGTTATTTGATTATTTAATGT
>JALVUY010000241.1 GCA_027023665.1 Methanocaldococcaceae archaeon | reverse complement strand
CAGGCAAAGTAAAAACTTTCTCATATACATATTTTATTTTCTTCGTGCTATATCCCTCCTTTAAAAAATCTGTGTAAACCATTCTCTTAATGTTGTTTTCATTATAAACTTTTACATTACTTAATCAAGCGTCATGAGCACTTCCAAAATAGGCATAATAAATATCATTAATAATGCTAAAAGAATGTGAAAAATATACAATCCATAAGCAGCATGAAAGCAAAGAGGGCCAACCTAAGATTAATAATTAAATACAAGTCTTGATAGCATATAAGGAACACTATTTTGCATTTAATTAAATTTGAAATATAATTAAAATATGAAAAAGACAAAATTAGCTTTTAGTATTGCAATTATAGCTTGCAGTATTCTGAGTATACTATTTAGCCTGTCAGCATATACGCATCGGGGTAAGGGCCTCTCCACTATCTTAGGCAACTCCATATCTACTGATTTTAGTCATAATTAAGGGAAAAAATGGTAGAAGATTGGTTAAAATATGAAGAAAAAAAGGAAGCAGGCTATGTATTCAGACTGATACATATTACGGAAAGTCAATCCCCGCCAAACAATGAAGTAATAAAATATTTACAAGAGAAAATATTGACATCATATAGAAAACTTGACTTTTATGAGTCTCATTTAGGAGAAAGAGCAACAGAAGGCGAAATTAGAGGCTATATAAAAGAACAAGTTATTCCCGGAAAAAAAGCACAAATTGTTAGACAAGGAGATTGGGGAGAAATACTTGCAGTATTATTGGTTTCAAAATTCCAGAATTTAAAAGTGCCCATTAATAAGTTACAATGGAAGTTTAATAAAGATAAATCTGTATTTGGAACAGATTTGATCGCTTTTAACAAAGAAAATACTATTAAAGATATTCATTACTATGAAATCAAAACAAGGTTAAAGCCAGACCAAAAAGAAGGGAAAAGTCCAAATAGGCATTATATAGCAGTTTTGGCATACCAAAGCCTTTATAAAGATGAGCAGTCACCTACTGAAACAATTGCAGATTTCCTTGAAAGGTTATATTATGAAAAGAAAGATTATGACACCGCATCTAAATTTAGAGATATCGTAAAAAACCCTCATAAATATAGCCGTGAATTTGAGCTTTTTCTAATAGTAGAAAAAAGTAAATTTGAAAGAAAGGCAAAGGAAATTTTAGATGAATTAAATAATTTACCACCACGATTAAATCCTCTTAATGTAACGGTAGTTTTGATTGATAACTTGGGTG
>JALVUY010000240.1 GCA_027023665.1 Methanocaldococcaceae archaeon | reverse complement strand
CTCATAACCCGGAGATCGGAGGTTCAAATCCTCCCCCCGCTACCATTTTTGTTTTTTTATTTTGGACAATTATATTTATAAATTTAAATATATAAATATTATTTAGTAATAAAAATAAATGTTCCCCCCGTATCCTACCCTCTCTCATCCATAGCACAGCCTCGTCGAGAGCGTGGGCCTCGGGGGGCAGATTACATAAATATAACATACAAAACAATTGTAACTGTCCCAGATGCGGGAGAAAAATGGAGTCCCAAGAGGGGCAGTTATTATCGAATTTTAAATTATGGGAGGAAAACTAAAACCTCGACAGGGGCAGAGACCTATGATATGCTCCCAATGAACCCAGAGGGAGATGAGGCTGATAACGCCCAAGTTCAATATGGACACTTGTCTATTTTTGTCCATATTGGATAGACCCCAAATTAAATTTTATGATATTAATGATATTAAAATTTTATTATTCTAAGGTTCCCACTCCAACTATTCTAACTTTTGCACTTCCATCTATTAAACATACTTTATCTCCAACATCGTAGGCAATATTTTTTTGTAGTTTTAGTTTAACATTATTTCCATTAACTTCTTCAACAGAGCAAGGAACACTTTGTAGTCCTACAATTATTTGATAATTCTCTCCTTCTTTTACATCTTTCTGTCTAAAAGGATTCCAATTTATTTTTATATCAATCTCATCAGTTACTTTTAGATATTTATCAGACAATATATAACCTCTATCTAATTCCTCAGTAGTTATTCCTTTTAACGCTAAACCTACTCTATTCCCTGCCTTTGCCTCTTTAAAATCATTGTCGTGAATTTGAATGCTTCTAACCATAACTGTTTTGTTGATTGGATATATATTTAGGTTATCATGAACTTTCACTGTTCCAGATTCTACTTTACCTAATATCACAGTTCCAACACTTCTAACTGTAAAATAGTGGTCTATAGGAATTTTTACATTTCCATCATAATCTCTTTCTACATTTAAATTAACTATTTTCTCTCTAATGTCTATAAAATTCTTCTCTAATATTTCAAAATTTTTCATTGAAGTTTGTGATATTATATTTTTTAGCATATCAACATCGACATAATCCCCTAAAACAAAAAATCCTTTGTCTATTTCAAACATATCTAAGGCTAAGAGAGTCTCACCTAACTCTCCAGTAATTTCATCAATAAAAACTAATGGGTAGTCCATCATATTTATCGTATATATTAAAGGATTTATTCTATCAGGATATCTTGTAGGTTCTACATAACATACTACTTTTTTTCCCTGTTTAGAGTTATAAAAAGTTATATCTGTTGATGTTCCTTTTTTTCCCAACTCTTTTCCAACACCTTCAATGTGTCCAAACAATCCTACTGTCAAACCTTCCATTTAACCACCATTCAATTATTTTTTAAACTTTTTATTCAACCTTATTTATATGATTCTACCAACTATATAATAATTTCAAACAAAGTTAAAAAATTAATAATAGATATTAAAAATAGATGTATATTATAACAACTGCAACAATTAAAAGAATACACCAAACCAATATTGAAAAAATTGTTAATTTCTTTGCCTCTTCTTTATCCCACAACTTATACGGAGAAATTCCATATATTGCAAAAATAACACTTGAAGATAAATTTATGCAGATTATATTTATCAAGAATAACATTAAAATCGGAATGGACTCAATAAAATATCCTGATCCTACGGTTAATCCAAAAGCGACTAATGGAGGTAGTAATGCTACTGCAATCATCACGCCTACGACGACAGAAGGGATGTCAGAGACTACAGACAACGCTCCAACGATACCAGCACATAACGCTATTAAAATATCTTCAATTCCCAAGTTCATTCTTGAAATTATTTGCGGGTTTTTTATAGATACTGGAAGAATATACCCTAAAAAAACTGAAAGTAATATTACTAATCCAATGCCTAAAATTAAATCTTTTAAAGATTTCTTTGCTAAATCTCTATCGGCTATTGCCATAGAAAAAGACAAAGCCATATTTGGACTTAAAAGAGGAGCGATAATCATAGAGGCAATAATTATTGCTACATCATTTTTCCATATCCCTATTGCCGCAACAATTGTTGATAATATTAACATCAAATAGTATTCTTTTGGAGAATGTACTATCTCTGACACTTTATTGTATATTTCTTGCCGACTCAATCTTTCTAATTCTTGGACTTTTTCTGAATCTTCTTCATTACTTTCTTTTTCATCTTTTTCTACTGCAGGAATTGTAGTTTTTGGCTCAAACACAATAATTCTGAATTTAGAACCACCGTATTCTTTATTAAGCTTATCTAATATTTTTTCAGTATTTTTCAGTGTTGTTAATATTTTTATAACCATAAAGTTGTTAGTTTCTTCTACACTATTCCAAATAATATCCTCACAGTCCTCTAAAATTTTATCTAATCCTCCAAATATGTGCTTTGGAACATAACATTCAATATATCTCAATTTCAAAAATTCCACCTAATCCAGTGATGTTATTTAGATGGTATAAACCCAAATATATTTAAATAATGCAACCGTAAAATATATATACTAAATCAGTATATTATTCATAGTGCTTGACAGTTTGTGAGCAGGGGTAGCCAAGCCAGGACTACGGCGCTGGACTTGAGATCCAGTGGGGCTTTGCCCCGCCTGGGTTCAAATCCCAGCCCCTGCGCCATACATTAATGTCTATTTTCTAAACATCCCAGTTAAATTTTTTTACATTAATGTTAATTCACTACGCAGGATAAATCCAGCATAGTAAAAAAGTCCAATGCATAGTAAAGTTAAATTTTTTTAAGTATTTTAATATAATCCTTCAACCTCTTTTTTTCATCCACATATCTCATAGTTACCTCTATGCTGTGATGACCCACTATCTCACTTACAACATCAATCGGCAGTTTTTCTAACAAGTCCATAATTCTCCCACTCCTAACTGAATGTAAAACAATCCTCTTATTCTTTGGTATCTTGCCCTCTTTTTTTAGTTCATTAATAGCTTTCCTAAACACATAACTAATCCAGTTTCTATCAACTTGTTCTCCTTTATGGTTCTGGAACAAATAATCATTAGGCCCTTTCTTAATATTGAATTGAACATACTGCCTCAAAAATTCTAATGTGTCCTCTCTACATGCTACAATCCTCTCCTCATGAGATTTAGTATCAGTTATTCTGAAAATTCCTTTCTCTAAATCACAATCTTTTAACCTAAGATTTAATATCTCAGAAATTCTACAGCCAGTATCCCACTTAAACCTGATAATCAAAGCATCCCTAATTTTAGTTCTACTCCTTGACTCCATTATTTTTTGTAGGACCATATTAATAATTTCAGCATCTGCAGGGTCTCTTTTCTTAATCTCAATCTTAGCAAACCTCTTTCTTTCCCTACTCTCTTCAACAAACTCTTTTATAACATGTTGCATCCTCATAACTTTGTAAAACACTTTTAACAAAAGAAAATATTTTCTTAATGAACTTTTAGATAATCCTCTTTCTTTTTCTAAATAATTGAAAAATTTTACAAAATCATGCGTTTTAAGCTTATCGGGAGATTTGTTTAGTCTGTGATAACAAAAACCTAAAAAAACTTTTAACCTCGCTAAATCTCCTTCTATGGTCGTTGGCTTTATCCCATCGAATTCCCTTTCCTCTTTAAATTTTTCTAACCATTGTCTAATTTCATCTGTTTCTTCAAATTCCTCTCCTCTCGGCTTTTTTATAAGCAAAAGATTAAAATTGAAATTTTTATTCTCATTCTTCATCCCCATCCACCAACATTAAATAATTTATGTAAAGATTTGATGCTTTTCCGTATTTACCTAAAATCTCAGCTTCTTTGTTAGATAATGTTATAATCTTTCTATACTTCTTCTTTGCCTCAATAACCTCTTTAAGTTTCAAAGGGTCTATAGGTCCAAGATGTTCCAGCTTATGGATATAATATCTCAGCATCCTACTATCAACATCCCTAATAGTGCTTATAGATAACTTTTTCATTGAGAATCACCTTACAAAAATGAAAAAATTATTCTTCAATTAAACCACAATCGAGTAATATTTTATACAACTTCCAAGTCCTCTCCAAATCCCTTTTTAAATGCTCACAAATCTTACGCTTAAAGTTCTCATCACCTGTTTCCTCAAACTGTTTCCAGAGATTGGGGATTTCTTCACCATCAGCATCATCTTCAGGAACATCAATACCTAAAAACCTACAGTAATCCTTCAATCCCGTTCCTTTGACATACTTACCACTACTCCCATTCAAAATCTGCCTTAAATCAACTCTTCCCTGATATCTCCTGAAATGTTTTACCTTCAACCTATGATATAAGCTTCTTAATTTAATGAACTGCCAGTCAAAGTCAATATTAAACCCTATTAATTTTTCAATTCCCTCTTTTTCAACCAAATTCCAAAAATTAACTAACAAATAATACTCTAACTCATCCATGATTATGACATCCTTATCCCCAAGTTTTACACCAATGGCTACAATACGATGCTCCATAGGATTAAGCCCAGTAGTTTCGATGTCTATAATAGCAACTGTCATTTTACCTCCTCCCTAAATTACATTATGGACAACTCCATGGCTATCAACATAGTAAGGTTGTGCCTCACTTCTAACCTTTACTTTTGATTTATCTCTTCTTTTTGGTCTATCATCCCTAACTCTTGTCCATGTTCCTAAAATATCCACAATAAGATTATATGCATCTTTAACTGCATCCATAGACCTTGAAAGAGAGAAAGCAAACTTTAAAACCTCATAAGCATTTCTCATCAATTGCATATCTTGAGAAACTCTAAACCACATTTCAGGGTCTTCCTGCAACGCCTTAAGATTAACAGCATGGAAAGGATTCTTTAAAAACCTCTCATACTTTCTCTCAATCTTCCATTGCTCAGCTGATAAACTCTCAACCGTCTGCTCTCTGTTCAACCCATAAAGCCCTAAAATCTCATGATACTTCATATCCTCAATTTTCGCCTTGGCAAATGCTTCATCATTATTGAAGAATAATAAATGCTTCATTTCGTTGTAAAAGTTATCACAGACATCCTTTGGTGGCTCTATTAATTTAAGGTTAGAAAACTCGAAAACAACTGGCTTATAGTTGGGAATATATTTGTATTGCAAAACTCTAATTGGAAGGAATCTAAATATTAAGTCGGAAGGGGATATTTTGCTCAATGGAACTATTGCGTAACTATCAAAGGTAGCAGGATTTTCAACGCCCCAAGTATGGCGGTATTGTTGCTCAATAATCTTAATATGCTCTCTGAGATTAACAACCTCTTTTAACTGCTTCCTGTGTAAATCATATTCGATAAATACTTCATTGTTTGGAAATACTGCCTTTATACAACAAGTTTTACCTATTCCTTGAGAACCAAAAACCAATAATCTAAGATTCGTAAATTTGGCTATTGTTAAAGCAGTAATCACTAACTCATAATTACCAATACTCCAATTGTAAGATTTTAAATATGAGTTTATTATATCTCTTAATTGGCTGAGGGTCTTGACCTTAGATAGGTCTATTTTAATTACTGCTGTGTTGTCATTCTCTATGGATGGCTGTGTGGAGGTAACTAAGGCATAGTATTTGGTCCTACCCTCTTGCTCCACTACCTTAATAAGCCCCTTCTCATGGAGTTCTTTTAACACTCTTGAAACTGTCCCCTTGTTTATCCCTAATTCATTAACTATTTCTTGTTGTGAAGCCTTAGTCATATTGGATAAATATGACAATATTTTTTCTTGGACAGAGTTCATATTTTCACCAACAGACATTTTATTCATCAATTTTTTCAAAAAATTCTTCATCATCATCGATAATTGTTAAAAGAGCTCTTTTTCCAATATATTCTGCTGGAACTGATGGGTAAAATCTTCCTGAATTACCATGTTCCTCAATTTTTCCAACAAAGGTTATACAAACATTTCTGGGCTTTCTCCAAGTTTTTTTTGTAAGTTTCATAATTCCACCCATTTATTACTTACTTATCACTAACTACTTAATATATGGTAAGTAATAATGTAATTATATTATATATACTTTTCGGTAATTCATTACA
>JALVUY010000239.1 GCA_027023665.1 Methanocaldococcaceae archaeon | reverse complement strand
ATATAAAACTTCTTTATAGTATTCCTTTAATTTTTCCCTATTTTCTTTGTATTTATTTTCATCTAAAAATACTATTCCTGGATTAGTATTTTCACATTCAAAATCAGTATATTTTTCAACTATTCTAATAGTTATATTTTTAATTTCATCAACATCAGTTGAAGATAAATCTTTATTTAAAACATGTATTGCCACTCCTCCATTACCTCTGGTTTTATATTTAACCATTGGATTCATTCTAATGAGTTTTGGCATATCTACAGAATAACCATTATTTTTCAATTCCTCAATTAGTAAAGTACCTATATATGTAGTGCAATATTTAAATGGGCTGTCTGTATCGTCAATACCAATATACATTTAGCTCACCTTAATTTGTTATGGGGTTCTTCCAATGTAGTCATTTATAGACAATTATAGACATTTAGGAAATTTTAGATAAGAATTTTCCATTATAATTAACTCTATAAACTACGTTGGGATTGGGCGTCATCAGTTTCCGAATGGAAACCTCTGCCCCTATCATGGACTTAAAAACCGTAAGGTTTTTAAGTTCTCCTCGCTTCGCTCCGAGATAACCCCAGAGCCACCCATAATCTCTTTAACTTTTCCTAAACCTCTTTTAAAGATATTAAAACAGCCAACCAACTGGCGATTAAAAGAGTTTTTACAATTAGAGCAGATAACAACCTGTCCTTCTTGGGACTCCATTTTACTCCCGCATATAGGACAGGTTGTTGATGTATAAGCAGGATTAACTAAAATAGTTATCGTTTTATAGCTAATTTTTCCTATTATTTCACTCCAATTACTCCTATCTAACTTTCGATTAAAATATCTATTTTTATACATCTTTCGTTTATTCAAATCTTCAAAAACAAAAACTACATTAGAGAATAATCGAGATAGTTGAGTAGTTAGTTTATGTAAAAAGTCATTAACTCTATTTCTTCTTCTCTCGAATAATCTTTTTATCTTTCTCATGGCTCTTAAAGGACACTTTTTAAGTAATGATTTGAGTAAATCAATTTTTCTATCATAAATCTCTTTAATTCTGTGTAATTCGGATATATCTATCCTAATCCAACCCTCTGTTGGATGATACAAATCTAACGACTTTAGGTTGCTATCTACTCCAACGATTATCTCCTTCTCTGAATAACTTAAATTATCTTTGAAGGTTAAGAATGCCTCATTTTCTTTTAAAATAATTTCTCCGATTGGTAAATCCTTAACCTTATCGAAAAACCATTCGTTTTTAATGTTTAAAAT
>JALVUY010000238.1 GCA_027023665.1 Methanocaldococcaceae archaeon | reverse complement strand
GAGGAATTTAAGGCCCAGGGCAACGTTATTTCAAGGGATGCAGCGAATTTAAAAGCCAAGGTAATGGGTGAAGTTAAGGCCATTATGGTAAAGGAAGGGGATGAGGTAAAAAAGGGGGAGGTTATCCTCAAAATTGACGATAGTATTTATATTGCAAGATTAAAACAAGCCAGGGGAGAAGAGGGGGCAATAGAAAAAGAGCTCGTTTCTGCAAAGGGTGGTTTAGATGAGGCAATGTCCCAATTTTTGTTGGCAAAAAAGACCTTTAATCGTTTTCGTCATTTAAGAGAAAAGAAAGTGGTGAGCAAACAAAAGTTTGATGAAGTAGTTAATAATTTTAATAGGGCCAAATCAGCTCTTTTGTCTGCAAGGTCCAATGTAGAGGCCATACGGTCAAGGTTAAAGATGGCCAAGGCAGGGGTAGAAGAGGCCAGGGTATATTTGGGATATACAGAGATAAGGGCACCTTTTAATGGACGGGTTATCCAGAAATTTGTGGATATTGGAGATACAGTTACCCCAGGGTCTCCTTTGATATCTATTCAACACAATGATAGGTATCAGATAAAATGTGTAGTACCAGAGGGATATATTAACTTTGTGAAAAAGGGGGAGCAATTAAGAGTATATGTTATGAACAAACAGGTCAAGGGCAGGGTCAGTAGTATAATATATCAGGGTAACCCTATGTCTAGGTCTTACGGGGTAAAGTTGGATATCCCAACCTTTGATTTTATAAAACCAGGGATGTATGCGACAGTGTATGTCCCTCTAATGTCAAAGGATTTTTTATTAATCCCTGAATCTTCCATTGTTTCCTATGGCCAAATTCAAGGGGTATTTGTGGTGGACGATAAGGGTATCGTCAATTTTAGGGTGATCAGGACTGGACGAAAGATAGATAACCAAATAGAGGTGATATCAGGATTGAAGCCTGGAGAAAGGTATGTTGTGTCCCCGCCTTCAACTCTAGCGGACGGTGACAGGGTATCATAGGGAGATAGATTTATGAAACAGCCTCTTGGAATTGCTGGAAAAATAGCAGATTTTTTTATTGATTCAAAGCTCACACCTTTAATTATAATTGCCTCCTTGTTACTGGGCATCATGACCCTATTTGCCTTGCCAAGGGAAGAAGAGCCCCAGATCATTGTTCCAATGATAGACATATTTGTGTCAATGCCTGGTGCCTCAGCAAAGGAAGTTGAGATGAGGGCTGCAAAGCCAATGGAAAAATTACTCTGGGAGATTCCTGGGGTGGAATATGTGTATAC
>JALVUY010000237.1 GCA_027023665.1 Methanocaldococcaceae archaeon | reverse complement strand
CATTGGGGGCTACAGGAATTAGACAGGTTGGAGAAATTTATTGGCAGTTGAAGGGAGATAAGGAGGTTAAAGATAGACAGGTTGAAATTAAAAATGGATATGGAATTACTGCAAATGTTGGAGGTACTGGGGGAACAGTTTGTATCCATATTCTTTCAGATAAGAAATAATAGGGTGATATTATGGATAAATTTTTAAAACTATTGATTAAATCCTTTGCATTACTTATTGGATTTGTTATATTGGATTTTATAGTAGAATATTACTTCATTGATGGATTAACTATACTATTGTGGGTTTTTGCAATAATATTTGCAGGTTTCTGTATAGTTTTTGGTTTAATATACGAAAAAATTAAATTAAATATTCCATATTTCCCATTTAATAAAGAAGATAAGAATGTGAGAAATTGACAGAAAAATATTGTCCCATTATAAAGGGTATATGTAAAAAAGACCGTTGTGTGATGTGGATAGGAGGAGAGTGTAGATTGATATTATTAATCGATTTATTAATTTCTTCAAAGATTAATGAACTTTATGAGTATGAAAATGGAACTATTGATATAGATGTTGAAGAGGACCAAGATGCGAGTTGATGAGTTATGTGCAGTTGCAACTTATACTTTAATGATGAGTTAGTTATGGAAGATGTTATTATTGTAGAAAAAGAGGGAGATAAAATTATAGCCATTGACATATTTGGAGAAAAAAAAGAATTCGTTGGAGAAATAGTAAAAGTCGATTTAAATAACAATAAAATTTTTATCAGGGGATAAATATGGTAGTAAGAAGTTGGAGGCATATAAAGGAGAGATACAACTTAATTGGAGTAAAATGTAAAAATTGCGGAACAATATATTTCCCAACAAGAGAAATTTGTCCAAAGTGTAGGAGAAAGACAGAGTTTGAAGAAATAAAATTAAGTGGTAAGGGGAAGGTTTATACATACTCAATTGTTCATGTAGCCCCTAAGGACTTTGAAAAACAAACTCCCTATGTAATAGCAATTGTTGAATTGGAGGAAGGACCAAGAATTACTGGGCAAATAGTAGATTGCAAGCCAGAGGATGTATATATAGGTATGCCAGTAGAGGCTGTATTTAGAAGAATCAAAGAAGATGGAGACGATGGGGTTATAACCTATGGATACAAATTTAAACCTATTGAGAATTAAAACCTTTAAATCTTTTATAGTAGTTAGCTCTATATTTTTATTGTATTGTATGTTAAAGAGTATAATATTATTTATATGGTGGTTTTATGGAAATCATAAACTACATTGTTATAGTAATGGCTATATTGACGAGTTTAGCCGCTTTATTACAGAAAGATTTAATTAAATGTATAATATTGTCTGGATTTTTTGGATTATGTATAGCATATCTATATTATGCATTGTTGGCTCCAGATGTGGCTTTAACAGAGGCAATACTTGGAGGGGCTATTTTACCAGCATTGTTTGCCTTTACCGTTAGAAGGACTCAAAGAATGGACGAATAGGTAAGAAAATTATAATAATTAAATTTTTTCTAATTTTTTTATCAATAATATTAATATTAAAAAACTATTTTTATAATTCCTAATTTTTATAAAAACTTTATTAGGTTGATAAAATGATGACTTTCGAAATTAAAAGTAGAGATGCCATGGGAAGAATTGGAATACTAAATATAAATGGTAAGAAAATTGAAACTCCTACGATAATGCCAGTAGTTCATCCAAATCCAAAAAAACAAGTTGTAGATATTGACTTAATAAACAAGTTGGCAGATGTTATTATCACAAATTCTTATATTATATATAAAACAAAACATTTAAGAGAAATTGCTATAAATAAAGGAGTTCATAAATTGGTAGGATTTGACAAGGTAATAGTTACAGATAGTGGTTCTTTTCAGTTGGGAGTTTATGGAGATGTTGATGTAGAACCATTAGAAATTGTAGAGTTTCAAGAGATGATAGGAGTAGATGTTGGAACTATTTTAGATATTCCTACACCCCCAGATGTAGATAGAGAAATAGCAGAAAAAGATTTAGAAGAAACTTTAAAAAGGGCTAAGTTGTCAATTGAGTTAAAAAAAGATAGAGGATTTAAATTATTGCTAAATGGGACTATCCAAGGTTCCACATATTTAGATTTAAGGCAAAAGTCGGCAAAGGAGATGGCTAAATTGAACTTTGACATATATCCTATTGGTGCAGTTGTCCCATTGATGGAAGAATATAGATATAGAGATGTAGTTGAAATTATTATAAATTCAAAGATGTATCTTCCAACAAATAAACCAGTGCATTTATTTGGTTGTGGACATCCAATGTTTTTTGCTTTGGCAGTTGCATTAGGTTGTGATTTGTTTGACTCTGCGGCTTATGCCTTATATGCTAAGGATGATAGATATTTAACTGAAAGGGGGACATTACACTTAGATGAAATTAAAGATTTAAAGTCATTTCCATGTTCATGTCCAGTTTGTTCAAGTTACACTCCAAAAGAATTGGCAAGTTTAAATAAAAAAGATCGAGAAAAACTTTTGGCTGAACATAACTTGTATATAACTTTTGAAGAGATAAATAGAATTAAAGAGGCTATAAGAGAAGGTAGTTTGTGGGAATTAGTTGAAGAAAGATGTAGAAGTCATCCTAAACTTTTAGAGGCATATAGAGTCTTAAAAAACTATATGGACTACATTGAAAAATTTGACCCTGTAACTAAAAAATCAGCATTTTTCTACTCTGGAGTTGAATCAATGTTTAGACCAGAAGTTTTAAGACATAAAAAGAGATTGAAGAGAATTAAATACGAAAAAGTTTATATTACAACAATATCAAGTTCTGTAGAAAAGCCATATCATGAAAATTTAAATGTAATTGAAACAGACATTGACATTTTAATAAAACATCCTGTCTTTGGTTTTGTTCCATACTATATAGATACTATGTATCCTTTATCTCAAAACGAAATTCCTGAGCTTTATGAATTTGAAAAAGAGATAAATAAAAAGTTTTATGATGAATTCATTGATTGGTTAAAGAGAAAAATAGGGGAAGATAATATTTTAGATATAATGACCTACAACTACTATACGAGTTATTTCCAAAGTACTAAGAAAGGATTTAATTCAGACAATTTAAGGATTAGAAAGATGCTTCAGTATCAATATGGCTATGATATTATCGATGACGATTTAATTGATAAAATTAAAGTTGTTAGAAGTAAAAACACTGGAAGATTAAGACAAGTTTTAGATGAAAATGACAATATTTTATTTACAGTAAGGAGTAATGATAACTTATTAATACCCTCAGAAAGAGGGGCCAAACTATTGTGGGAAAAAATACCATATCCAAAATATAGAGTTGTTGTAAATAAAGAGGCAGAGGAATTTATTAGAGAAGGGAGAAATGTCTTTGCTAAATTTGTTGTAAATTGTGATGAAGAGTTAAGACCTTATGAGGAGGTTTTAGTGGTTAATGAAGATGATGAATTATTAGGGTATGGAACTACAATTTTAAATGGCATAGAACTTAAAGAGTTTAATTATGGGTTAGCGGTTAAAGTTAGAGGTGGAATAAAAAAGGTTTAAAGTGAGAATTATGGATTCTTTGGAGAATAAAAATTATTATAATGTATTTGCCTATGGAGAGTTGATGAAAAAAGATGTTCTCTTAAAATTAATAAACAGAGTTCCAAAAATGATTAAAGGTAGAGTTTATGGATTTAAAAAGTTTTTTGATGAGTCAATTGGATACTACGGGGCTGTAAAAGAGGAGGGAAGTTATATTGATGGAATTATTTTATTAGGAATTACTGAAAAAGAATTAAAAATTTTTGACGACTACGAAGATTTGGGAATATACTATATAAGGGAAAAAACTACTGCTATTGGAGAAGATGGAAAAAAATATGATGTTTTTATTTATCTAAGACTATAGGCTCTGCCACCCTATGTTTAAATAAAAAATTAAAAATTTCAAAAAATAGGAATAATTAACTTAATAGTAGTACCATATTGTTTTATACTCTTCAGTATTTTCTCCTATTTCCTCTAAACTATCTAAGTATTCTTTAATTGGCACATCTTCGTAAGTGTATAGCTTAGTAGGATATATCCCTTTTTCCCATGGATGCATTAGATAAACTCTACTTCCATTAGGTTTTATTGCAATTAATTCCCTATCTTGCCAACCTCTTAAATGATTCTTACCCATTCTTGGAACATTAAATATTGGCTCATCCGTTCTAAATGATCCTGGCAATAATCTTGCCTCTTCTTTAACTTCTTGAACTACTCTTGCTATTGGAACTAAGTAATCTTTATGCTCTATCTTCCCTTTTGGATAGAAAGTGTAGTATGGAATTATTCCCACTTTCTTTAAACCTATTCTTAAAGCAACATTTTCAAATCTTCTACTAACATATCTATGAAATACGTGTTGATTATAAACCTTAATATTTTTCTCTCCTAATTTTCTAACAGCCTCTTTAACTTCTGGTGTAATTTCATAACAACTTTCAACATGTGTAGATATCATTAGACTCTTTTCATAATTGCCTAATATCTCTACCAATTCATCTGTTATTCTCATAGGAGCTGTAACTATTGTTCTTGTTCCAAATCTTACTCCTATAACATGATCCATTTCAGAGATTCTATTTAACATTCTCTCAATTGCCTTATCACTCAAACTGAATGGATCTCCACCAGTAATTAATATTTCTATCATAGATTCATGCTCAGCAAACCAATCTAATGCTTTTTCAACTTTATCCCAACCTTTAAATGCCTTTTCATCAAAATCTTGAACCATCCAGTTTCTTTGACAATAGACACAAATTTGAGGACAAGATTCATAAGGTTTTATAATTGCAATGGTAACATACCTTCTTGTTATTAAGTCACATGGAGAAGTGTCATGCTCTCCCATAAAGTCAAAGAATGTTGATCTATCCTCTTTATGCTCAATCATCTTTTCAACATACCATTTTGGAGGAATTACTTGCCTTCTAACTGGTAGATCTTCGACATAAGGATTTTCGAAGTCAAATAAATGCAAATAGTATGGCGTTATTCCGAAAGGTATTCCATTTTTTATACATTCTTCTATAAGTTCTAAATCTTCATCAGATATTTTAAAGTTTGTCTCTTCTCTAAGTTCTTTTAAAATTTCTACTCCTTTTTTACCCTTTATTACATTTTTAAACTGCCACTTATAGTTAAACCATTCATCATCAGTAATTCCAAAGAAATCTTTTAAAATTTCTCTATTCTTTTTTCTTTTTAGTATAATCCTCTTATCTAATCCACTTGGATATTTACTGATGTATTCTCTCATAATTTCATAAACCTTATCTAAAAAGTTGGATCTTGCGATTCCCGCCTCTCTACCTTTTATTTTACTGAAATCTATAAATTCTACGCCTTCATCTAATAACCTTTCTCCTAAGAAACCTAAGGAATACTTAGCCTTTCCTGTCATAGCCATAAATAAATGCCTAAATTCTTCAATAAAACCCTCTTCTATTTCTTTTAACACATCTTCATAGCCATTATACGCTTTCCACAAATATTCCAATGTGCTAAATCCGGCCAATCTTTCATTATCCTTAGAGATTATATTTAAAAATATTTCAATAGATTTTAATGACAACCATCTATCTACTTCGTTATCAAATTTTATCTTACCACTTCTAACCTTCCATTCCAACTCTTTACAAAATTCAAATAACTTTTCTCTTGCCTCTTCTACACTTTCACTCTTCTCTAAAATTTCTCCAATCTCTGGTACTTCGGAGAATATCTCTAAAAAAGATTTATAATTGTTTATAACTTTGTATTCCTCGTTAATTGTTGAATTCGCTATCATATTCCCCCTCCATATCATTTTATTAATTTAAATTATTCAATATATTAATTACAGTTTTTTGAACAATATTAAAGGTAAAGACAAAAATTTTAAATTAAACCTTCCAAATAAAAATAGAAAATCCATTAATATTTGAAATATGGCTTTTATTACTTAAAACAAGGTGTAGATGTTTGTAAATTATGTAGAAATTGTTTATAATGGGTTTATATTGTTTATTATAAAAGATATATAACCATTTATTACTACATTTTTGGAGATAAGTATGTTGGTAATCATATAAAAAGTTTTCGTGTCAGTACTATTTCTATTTATTAAAATGTAAAATTAGCTGGCTATATTATAAAATCTAATATCTATTAAAACTGTC
>JALVUY010000236.1 GCA_027023665.1 Methanocaldococcaceae archaeon | reverse complement strand
GAAATTAGAAATAGATTTAACTGATGAAATAGAAAAAAATCAGAACGAACTTTATAAATTAAAAAAAGAATTAAATGATTTAGAAAATACAATAAATAAAAAATACTTTGAAATTGAAAAAAATAACGAAATTATTATAAAATTAAAGGAAGAACTTGAAAATTTTGAAGTTATTGATACTAAGCCCCTATATTTAGAACTCGAAAACTTAAAAGTAGAGATAGAATTTTCAAAAAAGAAAATTAAAGAACTTGAAGAAAAAAAGAAAGATTTGCAGATAAAACTGGATGAATTGCATTCTCAATATGTTAAAGAAAATGCAAAAATTAAGGCTTTAAAAGAAATGGAAGAGTTTTGTTTAGATAGAGCTATTAAAGAAATATTAAATGCCAATTTACCGGGCGTTATTGATATAGTAGGAAATTTAGGAAAAACCAAGGTTGAATATAAGACAGCAATAGAGGTAGCCGCTGGAAATAGGTTAAATTACATAGTTGTTAAAAGAATAGATGATGCTGTAAGAGCTATAAAGTATCTAAAAGAGAGAAAACTTGGAAGAGCCACATTTCTACTGTTGGATAGAATTGAAGGTAGAGAGGCTGATTATATAGATGAAGATGGTGTCATAGGAAGAGCCATTGATCTAGTAGAGTTTGATGAAAAATATAGAAAGATTTTTGAATATGTATTTGGAAATACAGTAATTGTTGAAAATATTGATGTTGCCAAAGTTTTATCTGAGAAGTATAGAAAAGTTAGATTTGTAACATTGGATGGGGAGGTTATAGAGCCCAGTGGTGTGTTAAGAGGAGGTACATTCAAAAGTGGAGCAAAAATTAAAGTAGATATTGATTTGAGTAAGTTAAATGAAATAGCCAATAATATCAAGGTTGTTGAGAGTGAATTGAGAAATATAAAAGATGAAATTGAAAGATTAAATGAGATAATAAAAAATAGTTCTGCTAAAAAAATGGAAATTGAAAATAAGTTAGAAATAATTAAGAAAAATGAAATGAGAAGGAGAGAAATTATAGAAAAAAACAGTTTAAAAATAAAGGAGTTAGAATTGAAAAATAAGGAAATTTTAGAAGAAATTGGTAATTTAAAACTTAAAAAAGAGGAAATATCAAGTAAAATTGAAGAGTTGGAGAATAAGATAAGTGAATTAATTGAAAAAAGGAAAAAAGTTATTAGTGAATTAAAGGAATATGAAAATAACGAATATCTAAAAAGATTAAGAGATATTGACGAAGAATTAAAAATCTTAGAGAAAGAAAAAGATAA
>JALVUY010000235.1 GCA_027023665.1 Methanocaldococcaceae archaeon | reverse complement strand
GTTTATTATGTATTAGTAATACACAAGTTACTATAAGGGGAACGTCCCACCCTATTTTTACTTATTTTAGTTATTTTGATAGGAAACATTATTTTGTATCTAACTAAGAAAAGTATATAAGAGTTATTATTGGGGTCTGTCCAATATGGACAAATATAGACAAATGTCCATATTGGACTTGGGCGTCATCAACCTCACCTCCCTCCGGGTTCATTGGGAGTATATCATTGATCTCTGCCCCTGTCGAGGGGACCCCAACTCCTCCCACTGGTTAAATTCGATAATAACTGCCCCTCTTGGGACTCCATTTCACTCCCGCATCTGGGGCAATTATAATCTCATATTTCTTATATATACTCACATATAAATTTTTCGGTAATGAAAATCTATAAATGTCTATGTTTATCTATGGATAATTAAACAGTTTCAAACGGCAATGAAAAATTTGAAAATTTTAAATATTGGAAATTATTTTTATTATACTCTATTTTTATTATTTTTAGAAAAGATAATAAATAAAATGCTTTTAGAAAGGTTATAATAACTAAATATTAGATTCCTTTTTAATAAAATATAGTAAAACAAAAAACTACTTAGGAGATTAATATGTTTGGATATGTTTTAAGTGGAGAACACGAAGAACTTCCTTATGGAGAGCTTATGGCATTGTTGGACATATATAAATATAAAGGAAATGTTGAGAGGTTAAAAAGATATGTTTTAACTGAAGATAGCCCAGTTAAAGAAATAATTAAGAGAAGTGGATATATAGATGAGGGACATAGAGTTATTTTTAGATATAATTTAGAAAATAGGGATATAAACTTAATAGATGAGATTACAAAAGATTTTATTAATACATTTAAATCATTTATTGACAATATAGAATATTATCCAGCTATTGATGAAAATAAATCATTTGCCGTTAGGGTTTTAAAACTACATAAAGATGATTTTACAAAAAAGATAGATTCTTTAAAGATTGAGAGAGAGATTGGAGGAATTATAAAATTAAAAACTAATGCTAAAGTAAATTTGACAAAACCAGATGTATTAGTTAGAGTAGTTATCCTAAAGGATTCATTTTTTGTATCAAATGTATTAGGCATGAGAGATAGAAAATATTTCCAAAAAAATAGGCCTCATTTAAGAAAATATTTTCATCCAGGATGTATATTGCCTAAATTAGCGAGGGCTATGGTAAATTTAGCAAGAGTAAAAGAGGGAGATATAGTTTTAGACCCATTCTGTGGAACAGGAGGATTTTTAATTGAGGCGGGATTAATTGGGGCTAAACTTATTGGTTGTGACATTGATTGGAGAATGTCTTCTGGAACTTTAATAAACCTTGAAGAATATAATCTACTAAATAAAGTAATAAAAGTTAAGAGGTTAGATGCTAAATATGTAAAAGATTTTTTAAGTGAGTTGGGAATAAAAGAAGTTGATGCTATTGTGACAGATCCACCTTATGGGATTTCCACAGCCAAGAAGGGAGAAATTGAAAATATATTAAAAATACTTCCAGATGTCATTAAAAAGAATGGATATTTTGTTTTTGCCTATCCTAAAAAAATAGACCTTAATGATATGGAACTAAAGAATCTATATAAGATATACATTCATAAGGGACTTATAAGGCATATTCATGTTTATAGGAAGATATAAAATAGTGAAAATATGGAGTTTTCAGAATGGACAAAAAATAAGAGAAAGTTAAATAATTTGGATGAATTAAAAAAAGATATTATTGAGCAATTTAAAGAAAAGAATGTCTTAAATGAAAAAATTGTAGTTATGGCAAGTGGTGGAAAGGATTCTTCAACTGCAATAGCTTTAGCTAAAGATTTAAATCTAAAAATAGATGCATTAATACACTTTTATCATAAATGGAGTTGGGATGTCTCAAAAAAAATGGTTGAAAAAATCTCTCAAAGATACAATATCCCAGTCATATATTACGATATAACTAACGAATTGCTAAAAAGGATTAAAGGAGCTAAAGGAAGTAGTATCTGTAGAATATGCAAAAATATAATGAAGGATAAGGCAGTAGATATAGCAAAAGAGAGGGGTATTAGAATAATTATGACTGGAGATTCTGCTCTTGAAAAAGTTTCTGGGGCTGTAATGAACTATTTGAGAGAGGTTTATGGAGAAGTTGTCTATAACAAAATGGAACTCACACCAGTTCCTCAAAAGTATAGTAAAGGTAAAGATAAGGAAATTTTGTTTTTTAGACCATTGATAAGATTAGCATATGAAGATGTTTTAAATTTGATGAAATACTATAATATTGAAATAGAAAAGGCACATGAAGTTGGAGACAAGTTTGGTTTTTGGAGGGAGGGTTGTTGTTTGCAGTATGCTGATGAAGATGTAAAATTAAGTGAAGATTTATTTAATGAGCTATATAAATACAACAAAATAGTTACAGATGTTGCAAAAAAATATAATTTTAGAGCTTCAATAAAACTCCCATCTAAAAAAATTATCGTAGTTCCAAAAAAGGAGGAATATGTAAGGTTAGTTAAAAATGCTTTGAGGGATTTATATGAAAATTAAAGTTTATAGATTGGGAATTTTAGAAGGTTTTATAATATTTTTAATTCTATTAATATTAGCTATATTGATGCTACCTTTATTTTTAATAGTTTTGGGTTTGTTTTTAATCTATATTTTGTTTAAATACAAAGTAAAAGGTTTTTTCAAAAAAATATGGTATAAACTTAAGAGAAAGAAGATAAAAATTGAAGATGTTTCAAATAATGGCTATGTAAAAATAAACTTTGGTAGAAGGATAGAGATAGAAGATAGTCCAGATAAACTAAAAAATATTTCCTTAAATAATTTAGATAACTTAGATGAAACTACAAAAACCTTTATATATTATTTGAAAAATGTGGGGGCGGAGTTAAAAGAGGACGGTATTTACTTTAAAGGATACAAAGTATATCCTATATTCAAAAAAACTTATCCGATAAATGAAATTATAAAACTAAATTATCCTGAAAATATTGATGCAGTTATTTTAGGATTAAAAGGAGAGCCTTACGAGCCAAAATATTTATATTTAATACCTAAAGAGTTTTTAAAAGATAGAATGCATATTGATGAAATTAAAAAATTTGAAATTAAAGTTTAATTTTTTATAGATTAACTATTGCCACATCCCTAATATTTGGGATTTCTTTTATTTTCTCTATAACCTCATCAGGAACTGTGTGATCTAAGTTTAACAGCATTACACTCTCTCCTCCCGGCTCTTTTCTACCAACCTGCATACTTGCAATGTTTATTCCATAGTCACCTAAAGTTATGCCTACTCTTCCAATTATTCCTGGTCTATCTATGTGTTTGATAATTGCTAAAACACCCTCTGGAATAAAATTAACTTCATATCCATCAACTTCTAAGATAACTGGTTTATTGTGTATTATACTTCCAACAATTGAAAACTTTTTATTATCACTTTCAGCAGTTATCTTTATTGCATTTCCATATTTTTCTTCAGATGTAGTATTTTCAACTACATTGATGTTTCTATTTTTGGCTATAACAGGAGCATTAACTAAGTTAATTCCTGCCAGCAATATTGGAGATAATAATCCTTTCAAAAAGGCTCTTTTTATTAAATCAGTTTTTTCTTTTGATAATTCTCCTGAGTAAGTAATTTCCACTCTATTAACTGATCCATCTAATACCTGCATTACTATATTACCCATAAGCTCTGCCAACAGCATGTATGGCTTTAATTTCCCTAACTTTTCTTGAGGAATATTTGGCATATTTACTACATTTTCGGCAAGTTCTCCTCTTAAAATTTTCTTTATTTGTTCAGCAACTATTGTTCCAGCCGCCTTTTGAGCCTCTTCAGTAGAAGCTCCTTGATGAGGAGTTCCAATAACATTATCTAAGGTTAATAATGGATTGTTCTTTGGAGGTTCTTCTTCAAAAACATCTAATGCTGCTGCCCTAATTTTTTTATTTTTTAATGCCTCATATAGTGCTTTTTCATCTATTAATCCTCCTCTTGCACAATTGACAATGATAGCGTTCTTTTTCATTAATGCAATTTGTTCTTTACCAATAATATGCTTAGTTTTTGGCGTTAAAGGAACATGAAGTGTTATTACATCAGATCTCCTACATAATTCATTTATATCATCAACCAACTCAACTCCTAAACTTTCAGCAACTTCTTTAGGAATGTAAGGATCATATCCGATAATATTCATTCCAAATGCCTTAGCCCTTTTAACAACTTGTTGTCCTATTCTTCCTAAACCAATAACTCCAAGAGTTTTTCCATATAACTCGATTCCCTTAAATCTCTTTCTATCCCATTCTCCCCTTTTTAAAGATGCCGTAGCTTGTGGAATATTCCTTGCAGCGGCAAGCATTAAACCCATAGTAAGCTCAGCAACAGAGATTGATGAAGCGTCTGGAGCATTAACTACAATAATCCCCTTTTCAGTAGCGGCATCAACATCTATGTTATCAACTCCAACCCCTGCTCTACCTATAACTTTCAATTTTTCAGCCTTTTCAATAACATCTCTTGTAACCTTAGTCCCACTTCTTACAACTAAAACATCTACATCTTTAATTTTTTCTAATAACTCCTCTTTAGACAATCCTGTTGCGATTTCAACATCTCCAATCTCTTCCAATATTTTTATAGCCTCTTCATGCAGTGGATCTGTAACCAATATTTTAACCATAATCTATTCACCAACATAGATGTTTTTTGTATTAATGTCATTTATAGAGGGTGTATAAAAGTTTTTAAATTAATAATGAAGAAATTAGACCTTCCTTATGGGAGGTATTCAAATCTCATTACTACATTATAACATAAACAAAACTATATAATACTATAATAATTGCAATATAAGATCAGTTCAGTATAGATGATTTATCCTAATCCTATATATATGTGTATAGTTTATAGGTATTTTGGTGAAAATTATGGAGGCAGTGTTAGTTTTAGAGAATGGAATTGTCTTTAAAGGAAAAGGTTTTGGAGCAGAAAAAGAAGTTTTTGGAGAGTTAGTTTTTACAACAGTTATGACTGGCTATGTGGAAGTTTTAACTGATCCTTCATACAAAGGACAGATTGTAATGATGACCTATCCCTTAGAAGGTAACTATGGCGTTAAAAAAGAATGGTTTGAGTCAGATGGAATAAAGGCAGAGGGCTTTGTAGTTAGAGAAGTAACGAGTAAGGCATTGGATGACTTTTTAAAAGAATATGAGGTTCCCGGAATTCAGGATATTGATACAAGATTCTTAACAAGAAACATTAGAGATAAAGGGGTCGTAAAAAGTTGTTTAAAAGTTGCTGAAGAAATAACTGATGAGGAAATTAAAGATTTATTAGATAAAGTTAAAAAATATAAAGATATATCAGATATTGATTTAGTTCCATTAGTTTCCACTAAAGAAACGATAATTCATAAAACTATCAACAAAAAAGCAAGGTGTGTTTTAATTGACTGCGGAGTTAAGATGAATATAATAAGAAGTTTGGTTAAAAGAAACTGCGAAGTAGTTCAAGTTCCATACAATACAAAATATGACGAGATATTGGAATATAAACCAGATTTTGTTTTAATTTCTAACGGTCCTGGAGACCCTGCAAGGCTTAAGGATGTTATTAAATGCATTAAAAATTTAATTGGAGTGGTGCCAATAACAGGAATTTGTTTAGGAAATCAACTTTTAGCCTTAGCTTTTGGAGGAGATACATACAAAATGAAGTTTGGTCATAGGGGTGGAAATCAGCCAGTTAAGGACTTAGAAACTGATAAGGTATATATAACTTCTCAAAACCACGGATTTGCCGTTAGAGAGGAAAGTTTGCCTGACGATGTCAAAGTGAGTTTTATAAACTTAAACGATATGACAGTTGAAGGAATTAAGCATAATGATCTACCAATATTTTCAGTTCAATTCCACCCAGAGGCGAGACCTGGACCACATGATACAATGTTCTTATTTGATGAAATGGTTAAGTTAAAGGATAGAAAATAATTATTATTAAAATTTAGACATTTACACAGTTAATTTTTTGATGAAAAATAATAAAATGTAGACACATAAGAGTAAAATAATAACTAAAATTATTGCTAACTCTATATTAGCTCTAAATTAATTCTAATAATTTATTAATTGATCAGATAATTATTGAATTAGTGTTTAATAATTTATTATTTTTTATTTTCTTTAATTTTAAATTTTGTTCTATTAATTAAAATATT
>JALVUY010000234.1 GCA_027023665.1 Methanocaldococcaceae archaeon | reverse complement strand
GCAACTAAGACCATTGCTATGAAGACTATTAATGTCCCAATACCAGTTGCCCCTTTCTTGCCCTTTATAAACTCATATATTCTCATAACCTATCACCTAGGGATATTTAATTTAATATGTTGGAAATAACCCCTTTACAACTTCCCCACACAGCCCTCAACCCAATTTCAATATATTCTGTAATTATCTTTAAATATATTTTTTTTGTGTATTTGTTTTTATTTGTATTTATGTAGGTATTTTGTGTGTATAGGCAGTTGTCGAAATAATTTTAAACTAATAACAAAAAATTATTAAAATTTTATTAAAAAATTTTTACAAATAGGGGTATGAAACAGTTACTTAGTTTCTGTATTATATTATTACATAATAGATACATATAATAGCTCCTCCGAAAACTGTAAATATAACAAAAAACAACCAATAAAACAAACGAAAAAACTATTTAGTGAATGGTGATGACAGAAACGATTAAATTATCTAAAACAGTGGTATTGAAAAGCATACCATTAACGAGAACAAAAATAAAAATAATAGAGAATACTATAGAGGTTTATAAAGAAATTTTAACGATTGCCTTAGATTTCGGATTAAAAAATAATACAAAAGGACATATAAAGATTAGGAAAGGAATATATGGAGAAATAAAAAATAAATATCCGAAATTACCTACCCACTACATATATACAGCTTCACAAGACGCATCCACAAGGATAAAAAGCTTTATATCCATAAAAAAGAGAGGAAGAGCATATACAAAAATTCCTAAAATTAAAAGGGCATCTTTATGGTTAGATGATATTTTATTCAACTACAAAGATTTTAAAACCAATATAGAAAAACTATTCTCGATGGATAAAAAAGGAAAGAGGACATTACATTTAAGATTATCTACACCGAATGGTAGAATAGTTATTCCTCTAAAACCACATAAACTATTTTTTAAACTGATAAATGAAGGTTGGAAAATAAAAGCTGGCTTTAAACTGATATTGAATAAAGTGGATGGGACAGTAAAGGTTTTAATCCCGTTAGAGAAAGAGATAACAATTAATGATAATTATAAAGCTGTTTATGCGTTAGATTTTAATTTGGACAATATAACTTATGGTAATTTCGAAAATATAGAAATGATAAAAACCAATTTAGGAAAATTAACCGAAAAATACTCTAATATAGCAATTAAAATCCAAGAGAAATTCTCATTTAAATGTATTCATAAGCAAGAAAAACCGTTAAAGAGGAAAGGCATTATCTTGCTTAAAAAATTCGGTAGGAGATTAAAAAATATCAGAGAAGATAAGTTAAAAAAGTTTGCTAACGATATAGCTAAAGAACTTAAAGAAAAAGATGCTATTTTAATTATCGAGGATTTATCCTCTTATTTTAACCAAAATATTGCTAAAAAGTCATTTAAAAAGATAAAACATAAACTACATAACATTTCCGCTAAAAAATTTTTAGAAATCCTTAAAAATAAGTGTTTAGAATTTGGAGTTAAAGTTGTTGAGGTAAATCCTTCCTACACTTCCATTCTATGCCCAAACTGTGGAAATAGATTATCTCAATTATATAAATTAGCTGAATATAAATTAGCTGATGAGAGGGCTCTGCCTTCGAGGCTAATGTATTGCTTCGATTGTGGTTTCTATGCCGATAGAGATACTATTGCTGTCTTTAATTTAATAAAAAGATTTCTGGGCTGTTTCCGTTCAGCCCGAAGTCCAATGAACTCACAGGGGAGAGATTGGTAATCCCGATGAAACTGTGGGTCGAGGACAACCCTTTTCCATAGCCGTATGTTGCTAAATGCTATAATACGCTATAAAAATGGGAAACGGATATAATGAAGTATTTGATATTGAAAGTAACGAATAGATGTAATTTAAAATGTATTTACTGCTATGCTAACAATAAAAATAATAAAGATATGGATTTTAAAACAGCCAAAAACGCTATAGACTATTTAACAAATTTAGATAATAAGATAAAAATACAATTTACTGGTGGGGAACCACTATTAAATTTTAATTTAATTGAAAAAGTTGTTAAATATTGTAATAATAAATATGACGATATTAAAATTAAATATGCTGTCCAAACAAATGGAACATTAATAACTGAAGAAATAGCAGAAAAAATCAAAGAACTTAATATAAAAATAGGAGTAAGTATTGACGGATTAGAAATAAATGATGTTTTAAGACCCTATAAAGATGGAGAATCATCAACCTTAGACACATTAAGAGGAATGTATATTTTAAAATCTTATAATGTTCCTTTTGGAATAACAACAGTTGTTACAAATAAAAATCTACCATATTTAGAGGATTTTGTTAAATACTTAATTGCATTTGGCATAAAAAGTATAAGTTTTGATTTATTAAAGGTAACAAAAAAAGAGCATTTAAAGTTAATGCCAAATTTTGAGGAATTTAATAACTTACTATATAAGTTAAAAAGTTATCCAATCTATATAAAAAATTTACAAAAAAGAGATAAAAATAAATATTGCTATTTAAACTCTGGAGATTTGCTATTTGTTAATGAGTATGGAGATGTTTATTTATGCCCTACATTAGAAGGGTTTAAATGTTTAGGAAATATAAATAAAGATAATATAAAGTTACCAAAGGTAAGAAGTAATCAATGTTTTGCAAGAGAATTTTTAATGAACCTTTTTGGTGAAAATTATGGTAGAGAATGAAGTTATAAAAATTTTATCAAATGAGTTATTAAAAGGTAGTAAAATGCTCTCAAAACATTGCCCAAATTGTGGTTATCCACTATTTGAAAAGAATGGGAAAATATACTGCCCAGTATGTGAAAGAATCAAAGAAAAAGAAAAGGAAATTAAAGGTAAAGGAAAAGAAATAATTAATCAAAAATATAAAGAAGATAAAGAGGAGAAAAGTATAGAAGTAAATATTGAAGAAATAATACAGGAAAAAATTAATTACTTAGGAGAGAAATTGAAAAATGAAAATGAAATTAATAGAATTAAAGAAATTGGAGAGGCATTATATATTTTGATTAAAATCCTTAAGAAAATTAAATAATTAGCGGTGGGAATGTGATCTTAAAATTTAATGTGTATGGATACAGTTCAAACTCTTACTTAATAAAAACTAAAAATAAAAATATTCTTATCGATCCGGGGATTGAAGAAAATTTTAGCATATTAATGGATGAATTAAAAAGATATGGCATAAAAGATATTGACTTAATTATAAATACTCACTGTCATTATGATCATACATCTGCAGATTATTTAGTTGAGGAATATTTTAACTGTCCAACAGTTATAGAGGACAAAGAAGTTAAACATTTAAAAACTGGAGATAAAGTTACAGTTTCATCTTTGTTTGGAAGAGACCTTAAACCTCCAAGAGAAATAATTCCACTATCTGAAATTGAGGAAGAGTTAAAAAAATATGATTTGGAAGTTATAAGAACTCCAGGACATACTTATGGCTCAATCTCAATAATATATAAAGATAGCTTAATAACTGGAGATACTATTTTTTCCTATGGAGTAGGAAGATGGGATTTACCTACTGGAAATGTTATTGAGTTGAGGAATTCTATAAATAAGTTAGAAAGGATAGCATATGAGAGAAATATAGATAAGATATATCCTGGACATGGAGATGTAGGAGATAAAATGGCTTTTAGTTATGCTAAGTTATTTTTGTAAGGGGAGATAATAATGAAAGTTATAATTCCAATATCTCCAATAAACTCTTTAAAAACCAGACTATCAGAATTTTTAAATGACGAAGAGAGAAAAAACTTATTATTTAATATGCTTAAAGATATTAAAAAATCTTTGGAAGATTTAGATATAGTAGTTGTTAGTAAGGATGAGGAAATACTAAATTTTGCTAAAAATGAATTAAAAGCTGAGATTATTAAAGAAAAATCTAAAGGATTAAATAACGCTATAAAGCAGGCATTTGAAGAAATAGACGATGAGGAAGTTATTATTATTCCTGCAGATGTTCCTTTAATTAATAAAAAGCATATTGAAGATATATTAAATCTATCTAAACATTATGACTTAATTATAGCCCCATCGAGAGGAGGAGGGACTAATTTGTTATATTTAAAATCTAAGAATTTAATAGAAGTTAAGTATGAGGGTTTTAGCTTTTTAAAACACTTAGAAGAGGCAAAAAAGAGAAATTTGAAATACTATATTTATGACTCTTTTTTAATTTCAGTTGATATTAATACTCCAGAAGATTTGGGGGAGATATTTATACACGGAGATTCTTCTTTTACAAAAAAATATTTAGAGAGTTTAGGGATTACTGTAGAACCAAAACACTCTTCTGCGGGTAGATTTATAATAAGGAGGGGATAAAATGAGAAGATATTTAAAATTACATAGTATTGAGGAAGCAAAGTTTATAGTAGATGAGCATCTAAATAGATTAAAAAATGAGATTGAAGAGGTTGATTTATTTAACGCCATTGGTAGTGTTTTGGCTGAAGATGTATTTTCAGATGTTGATATTCCACCCTATGATAGAGCAAAGATGGATGGATATGCAGTTAAGGCAGAAGACACTTATGAAGCAGATGAAAATAATCCAATAGAATTGAAAATAATTGGCTCATTAAAGGCAGGAGAAATTAAAGATATAGAAATAAAAAATGGAGAATGTGTAGAAATAGCAACTGGGGCAGTAATTCCAAAGGGGGCTAATGCTGTAGTAATGGTTGAATACACTGAAAAAAAAGATAATAAAGTTTTAATATATAAGGCAGTCCCTCCTATGGAGAATGTGCAATTTACTGGTTCAGATATAATGACTGGAGAAATAGTTTTAAGAAAAAACACTAAATTGACTCCAAGAGATATAGGAGTTTTAGCGGCAATTGGTAGAAACAAAGTTAAAGTTTATAAAAAATTAAAATTTGGAATTATCTCAACTGGCAACGAACTTATAGGTCCTGGAGAGCCATTAAAATTTGGAAAAATTTATGATATCAATACATATACTTTAGCATCATATATAAAAAATCTTGGATATGATTTTGAATTTTTTGGGATATCCAAGGATGATGTAGAAGATTTAAAAGAAAAAATTAAAAAGGCATTAAAAAAATGCGATGTAATTTTATTAAGTGGGGGAACTTCAGCGGGAGTCGGAGACTTAACAGAAACTGCTATTAAAGAATTAGGTGGAGAGATTTTAATTCACGGAATAAAGATAAAGCCGGGAAAGCCAACAATAATTGGAAAAATTGATAATAAATTAATTGTCGGATTGCCAGGATATCCTACATCATGCTTAACAATATTTGATGTTCTCTTTGGTGACAAAAAAAATGTTGTAAAGGCGAAGTTTCCACTAAGATACATGTCTGCTAAGGGTAGAGTTGAGTACTTACCAGTTATTTTGGTTAAGCATAAAAATGGATATTCAGCATATCCAATAACTAAGGGTAGTGAGGCAATCACATCTCTATCAGATGCGGATGGATACATTGTTGTAGAGGAAAATAAAGAAATCATAGAGGATGAGATAGTTGAAGTTCATCTATTTGGAGATGTTAAAGTTGGACTAAATATTATTGGTAGTCACTGTATAGGAATTGACTTAATTTTAAAAGAAACTAATTTATTGGCAAAGACAATAAATGTTGGTTCCTTAGGAGGATTGTTGGCAATAAAAAGAGGAGAGTCAGATATTTCAGGAATTCATCTGTTGGATGAGAAAACCAATGAATATAATATTCCATTCTTAGAGAGATACAATGTAAAAGATGCAGTTTTGGTTAGAGGGTATATTAGAGAGCAAGGATTCATATTTAGAAAAGAATTAGGCTTTAAAACAATTGAGGACATATTGGAAAATATATATAATCTGGAGTTTATAAATAGAAATAAAGGTTCTGGGACGAGAATATTGTTTGATAAGTTTTTAAAAGAAAATAATATAGATCCTAAGAAAATTAAAGGATACAACATAGAGGCAAAGACACATTCAGCAGTTGCTACAGCAGTGGCAATGAAAAAGGCAGATATTGGTTTAGGAATAAAAACAGTTGCAGAACAGTATGGATTAAGATTTATAAAGTTAGCAGACGAGCATTATGATTTTTTAATTAGAAAGGAAAGGTTTAATGATGAAGATGTAAAGAAATTTATTGAAGGTTTAAAAAAAGTTAAATTACCATTTGAAAAGCCAGAAAATTGTGGAGAGGTTATATGGGAAAATTAAATGGTTCATAGTTTTGAGTATTAAACATATTTAATGAAGATAAAAAT